>DATBAA010000640.1:0-2470 GCA_036271755.1 Myxococcales bacterium
GGGGTGGGATTCGCCGGTGGCCCACTGCCAGCGCAGCCGGATGGAGCCGAAGGTTCCTTTGAAGCCCAGATCGTCCGGCGACCGCACCGGGATGAGCAGCAGCCCCGCGATGTCCAGGTGATCCGTCAGCGTAAACGATGCGACGCCGCCGATGCGCACGGTATTGCCGCGGCCGAAGGTGGCGGTGAGGTCGCCCATCGGGCCGATCTTGAGCTGCTTCCATTGGTATAAATAACCCAGGCGGCCGGCCAGCAAGGAGCCGCGGGTGACGACGTGATCCCACTCCTCGAGAAGCTCCTGGCCATCGGCCAGATCGGTGACGTGCAGGGCTTCGAATTCGTAGATCGCATAACCGCCTGGAGCGGGAACGCCGCCCGAGAGATCGGCGGTCAGCGTCGTGTAGTCCGCGTTGGGCGCGGCTTCGAATGCGGCCAAGGAGTGAGTTGGAGCATTGCCGACAGAGCCGTGGGTGCGGGAGTAGATGCGGCGCACGCCCAGTTGCAAGTCAGCCACCAGCAGAGATGCGCGCAGGCCGGCGTAGAGCGCGCCGAAATCCAAGGTTTCGAAAGCATAGGCCTCCGCGCCGGCCCAGAACCAATGCGGCTTTCCATAGCCGAGGCTGGCGATGGCCCGCACGTGCGCGCCAGCCTCCGCGTCGAGCGCGAGAAACGGCCGCGCCTGGCCTTGCGCCCAATAGGACGGCTCGGGCGGAACCTCTTCGGGGGCTGCCGTCTGCGCGGAGGCTGCGCCGGCACACAGCAGCGCAAGCCACGCGCCGTGTTTCATCCCCCTATCTTACTAGTCTTTCCAAAGTTTCGTTGTCGTTGCGCTCGAACGCGGCCTCGGCCTCGAGGCCGGCCTTGTCGCGGCCGATGGTGGCCACCGCGCGAATGATTCCTTTTTCGCGATAGGCGGCAATTGCGTCTCGCTTCTGCAAGTCGCCCGAAATGGTCACCTCGTCGAACTTCTCCGAATGGCCGATATAGGAGATGCCCAGGTCGAAGTGGTTGCTCCAGAAGAACGGCACGTCGGCGAACTTCTTGCGCTGGCCCAGGATGTTACGCGCGGCGGCTTGTCCTTGCCGCTCCGCGACCACCCAATGCTCGACGCGGATCTTCTCGCCAAAGCCGTCCGGGTAGCGCGCGACGTCGCCGGCCGCGTAGACGTCCGGCGCGCTGGTCATGAGAAACTCATCGACGACGATGCCTTTGTCGACGGCGAGGCCCGCGTCCTGCGCGAGCTGCAGCGAAGGTTTGACGCCGACGCCGGTGACCACCAGATCGGCTGGCACGCTGCCGCCGCTCTTCAGGGTGACGGCCGCAGCGGTGATGGAGACGGGCGAGTCGCCCAGGTGGAAGACCACGCCCTTCTCTTCGTGCGTCTTGCGCACCAGCAGGCCCACTTCCTTGCCGAGGACGCGCTCGAGCGGAATGGCCTCGGGCGCGACCACGTGCACCTCGAGACCGCGCGTCTTCAGCGAGGCCGCGACCTCCAAACCAATGAAGCTGGCGCCCACCACCACCGCCCGCTTCGCCTTGGCCGATTTGGCGATGATGGCGCGGCTGTCGGCGAGAGTGCGCAGCGTATAGACGTGCGGCAGGTCCGCGCCCGGAACCTGGAGCTTGTTCGGCTCGGCGCCGGTGGCGAGCAGCAGCGCGCCGTACGGAAGTGACTTGCCGTTGCTCAGCGTGACGGACCTGGCCTTGGTGTCGACCCTCGTCACGCGCGTGCCCAGCCACAGGTCGATCTTCTTCTCTTCGTAGAACTCCTTGCCGCGCAGCGGAATCCACTCTTCCTGCGCGTTGCCGGCGAGATAATCTTTCGACAGATTGGGGCGATCGACGGGGACCGTGTCTTCGCCGCCGATCAGCGTGATGGGCCCGGCATAACCTTCGCTTCGCAGCAGCTCGGCGGCGGCATTGCCCGCTGGACCAGCTCCGACGATGACCACGCTCGACGGGCCCTGGACGGCTTTCGGCGCCGGAGCTTCGGGAGCTTTGCCGGTGACGCGCGCCTTGCCGTTGCTCTCGTCGACCTTCCAGCAAGCCACCGGATTGAGCGCGGGCGCTTTCGGCTTGCCGTCCTTCAGGCAGAACTGCGCGTGGTGCCAGGGGCAGCGCACGTGATCGCCCGTCAGCGTGCCTTCGGCGAGCGGCCCGCCGTAGTGTGAGCAGACCGCTCCGATTGCGTAGAGCTTGCCCTCCTTGCGAGCCAGGAGCACCGGTTCGCCCTCGGCGTGGCCGAGCAGCATCGCCCCCTCCGCGACTTCGGTTGCGGCGATGCCTTTGGCTAGATCGGGACCCTTCAGCTCGGTTGGCGAAGACATGGCAAACTCCTTGGCGTGGCCTGGCCGAAGCGACTACTTGACCGAGACTTGCGCCTGAACGTTCTTCGCGTGTGCCAGATGTGCTTCGAAAGTGGGCACCACATTGGTGAGCGCTGTCTTCAATTCAGCATTCTTCGCGCCCGG
>DATBAA010000641.1:0-2730 GCA_036271755.1 Myxococcales bacterium
GCCAACGCGCAGATCGTGGCGCTCAAGGGCCAGGCCTTGGAGCTCGAGCCGCTGCTGGAAAAAGCGCTGGCCGACGGCGAGCGGATCAGGCCGTACATGGGCGACGTCAGCGAGACCTTGAGCCACGAGGTCCAGCGCGGCCGCGCGGTGCTCTTCGAAGGCGCGCAGGGGACGCTGCTCGACATCGACCACGGCACGTATCCCTACGTCACCAGCAGCAACACCGTGGCGGGCAACGCGGCCATCGGCGCGGGCCTCGGTCCTACGTGCATCGACGGAGTCATCGGCATCACCAAGGCGTACACCACGCGCGTCGGCAACGGGCCGCTGCCCACCGAGCTGAACGACGCCACCGGCGAGAGGCTGCGCACCATCGGGGCGGAGTTCGGCGCCACCACCGGCCGCCCGCGCCGCTGCGGCTGGCTGGACGCGCTGGTGCTGCGCTACGCGGCCCGCGTCAACGGCCTGTCGGGCCTCGCCATCACCAAGCTGGACGTCTTGACCGGCTTCGACAAATTGCAGATCGCGGTCGCCTACAAGCTGCCCAACGGCAAGACCGTCAGCGAGTTCCCCTCCGACCCCGAGATGCTGGCCGAAGCCGTGCCGGTGTACGAGGAGATGCCGGGCTGGAAAGAGCAGCTGGTCGACCTGCGCGAATATGACGAGCTTCCCGCCAACGCCCGCCGTTATGTAGAGCGGGTGGAGCAGCTGGTGGGGGTCGAGAGCATCGCCGTCTCGGTCGGGGCCGACCGCGGCCAGACGATCGTTCGCAAGAATCCATTTCGCCACGGATAGGCTTCATGAGCCCCAAGCCCACGTGGAAAGGTGGGGGAGGAATTGCCGAGAGCATCGGCGTGTCCTTCGTTGGCGTGTCGCGGGGTCCACCTCCGCGTCAGCAGATCCAGAACAAGCAAGAGCAGGAGTCACACATGGCAGAAGCAGTCATCGTCGATGCGGTTCGTACGGCTCGCGGCAAGCGCAAGGGCGCGCTGGCAGGCGTCCATCCGGTCGATCTCCTGGCGCGGACCCTGCGCGGCGCGCTGGAGCGGGCGAACGTCGCGGCCAAGGACGTAGACGACGTCATCATGGGCTGCGTCACGCAGGTGGGCGAGCAGGGCTTGAACATCGCGCGCGGCGCCGTGCTGGCCGCGGGTCTGCCGGTGGAAGTACCGGGAACTACCGTCAACCGCTTCTGCGGCTCGGGTCTGCAGGCGGTGAACTTCGCGGCGCAGGCGGTGATGGCCGGCACCATGGGCCTCGTCGTGGCCGGCGGCGTCGAGAGCATGACGCGCGTGCCCATGGGCTCGGACGCGATGGGCGGAGAAGGCCCCATGTCTCCCGATCTCCAGGCGCAGTGGCCGGGGCTGGTTCCGCAGGGGCTCTCGGCGGAGATGATCGCTTCCAAGTGGGGCTACTCGCGCCAGAAGCTCGATGAGTTCGCGGTGCAGTCGCAGCAGAAGGCCGCCAACGCCATCGAGAAGGGGTACTTCGCGAAGGAGATCCTGCCCTTCACCGTCGCCGAAGGCCGCGCCTTCGATCGCGACGAGCACGCGCGCCCCGGCACCACTTTGGAAGCGCTGTCCAAGCTGAAGCCGTCGTTCAAGGAAGATGGAGTGCTGCACGCCGGCAACTCCTCGGGCATGGTCGACGGAGCGGCGGCGGTGATCATCGCCTCCAAGGGCCGCGCCCGCAGCCTGGGCCTCAAGCCCCGCGCGCGCATCGTCACCATGGCGGTCGCGGGCAGCGATCCGATCTTGATGCTGACCGGTCCCATTCCCTCCACGCGCAAGGCCTTGGCGCAGGCCGAGCTGAGCGTCGCGGACATCGACGTCTTCGAGATCAACGAAGCCTTCGCGCCGGTTCCGCTGGTGGTCGCGCAGGAGCTGGGCATTCCGCTGGAGAAGGTGAACCCGAACGGCGGCGCCATCGCGCTCGGCCATCCGCTCGGCGCTACGGGCGCCATGCTGCTCGCCTCCGCGCTGCACGAGCTGGAGCGCACCGGGCAGCGCCGCGCGCTCATCACGCTCTGCATTGGTTATGGAATGGGCATCTCCACCATCATCGATCGAAAAGTGGACTGAAGGTTTGCTTACCGCCTGACGCGCTTGTGCGAAGCGCGTTGCGCCAACAGCTTACGAGGTCTATGTCTCCGCCCGGTTCGATGCCTACGCGCCCGACTGACCCCCAACTGCAGACGCCTGCTCCCCCCGACGCGCCTCAGGCGGACGTCGAGGTCGAGGCGCGCGCGGAGGACGCCGCCGGGGCGGCCGTCACCAATGGAAAAGACGGCGCCGACGGGCGAGGCCTGGGCGATCAGCACCTGGCGAAGCCCTCGCATCCTGGCGTGCCGCTCGCGCCTCCGGGCATCGCTCCCGAATCGGACGTACGCGTTCATACGCCGTCCTCCGCTGCTCCCGATCCGTCCCACGGCCAGTCGAGCGACGGGCTGGGCGAGCTGCCGCGCGGCTATGACGACGGCCGCCTGGTCGCGCTGGTCCGCGATCCCGAGACGCTCTTCATCTATTGGGACTTCTCCACGCACCAGATCGGGCAGGCCTTCGCCGGCCTGGGCGCGGCCAAGGCGATCCTCAAGCTGTGGAACACCCGCGGCGCCGGAGCGGATCTGGTCCGCGAGTCCGACGTGCACCTGGAGGCGCGCGGCTGGTATCTGCGCGACTTGCCTTCGGGCCTGGAAGTGCGCGTCGAGATCTGGGCGGTGGGCGAGCGGGG
>DATBAA010000642.1:0-6151 GCA_036271755.1 Myxococcales bacterium
GCGCAGCAGCCGGCCGGTCTGTTCATTGATGAAGGCTTTGGAGCCGATATGCGCGTTGGCGAGCATCGCCAGCGGAACGTCGAGCAGCAGGCACTCCGCCGCGGCCACGCACGAACCTTCGATGAGCGAGAAGATGGCCGCGGTCCGCGCCGAGCGGACGGAGGTGCGAAGATCGTCGTCGCTCAGGTTCTCGCGGATGACGATCTGATCGCCCACGCCGTACTCGTTTGCCATCGCCTGCAGCGACTGCGCGGTGCGCCCTTGCCAGCGCACGCCGGCGAGCAGCGCGCGCAGCTTGCGCCCCTGCTTGCGCGCGGCGGCCAGCGCGGCGAAGAAGGCGCCGTGGCGCTTGTAAGGAGCGAAGTTGGCCACCATGGCCACGTCGAACTCCTTCGCCACCCTGTCGCCTGTGTGGATGTCCGGGTCCACCCAGCTCGAGGCCAAAAGCGGCACGGGGCGAAGCTTGGGGTGGAAGCGGCGGTACACTTCTTCGTCTTCGAAGTTGCTCAGCAGGGTGAAGATCCGCTCGCCGGGCCAGAGGGCCGCCACCGTGGCCATGGGCAGATCCCAGGGCGGAGACCAGGTCGGCGAGAGCACCAGCTCATAGTCGCGGGCCAGCGCGGTGAGGTTGCCGTGGCGGAGCAGCCGCAGCCACTGGTACTCGAAGGTGATGAGCAGCACCCCGCGCTCGTAGGGCGAGGGCGCCTTGAGGATGATGCCGTGGTTGATCAGCGGCTCTTCCGTCTCGGGGAAGAAGCGGTTCCAGGCGAGGTTGTCGAAGCGCGCCTCACGAAGGGCAGACGTCACGTGCCTGCCCATGATCGATCCGGCCGGAAAAGGGTACGCGAAGCGGGCGGCGCGCAGCGTCGCACCCAAGGCCTCCAGGCTGTGCGCGCCGTGCTTGCGGCGGGCCAGGAGAGCGCGCGCCAGCTCCAAGAGGCTGGCAGCGCGACGGATGGTAGGACTGTGCGTGGCCGCGTCGCGAAGCGACTGCATCATCGGCAAGAAGCTGGACATGCAGCCGGGCCGCAGCAACGGTCGATGTTTGCAAAATCACACATTAAGGAATCCGGCTCCTGAGCCGATGTACCGATGACCCCGTACGTGCAGCCTTGCAGGCGCGCCGCTCCATCCCAACGTTCGCAGCCGGTCCACTAGATGAGTCACTCTTCCAGGACGCCCGTGACCGATCAGAAGAGCCCACTCCATTGGCTGCAGCGCGGCGGCGAGATGAGCCGGCTCATCGCCGCGAAGGACTGGGAAAAGACGCCGCTCGGGCCCATCGAGTCCTGGCCCGGAAGCCTGCTCACCACCGTCAGCCTCTGCCTCGCCTCGAACTTCCCCATCAACATCATCTGGGGACCTTCGCACGTGCAGCTCTACAACGACGGGTACCGCGTCGTCTGCGGCGCCGCCCATCCGCGCGCGCTGGGCGATCCGTACACCGTGACCTGGGCCTCGGCCTGGCCCGCCATCGGCAAGCCTTTCGCGCGCGCGCTCATGGGCGAGACCAGCTTCCTGGAGAACCAGCGCATGTTCCTCGAGCGCAACGGCTATCCGGAAGAGACCTTCTTCACCTTCTCGCTGAGCCCCATCCGCGACGAGTCGGGGGCGGTGGTGGGCTTGTTCCACCCGGTCACCGAGACCACCGCGGCCATGCTCAGCCAGCGGCGCACGCGAGCCTTGCGCGACATCGCCGAGAAGGCCGGCGAGGCCAAGGCGGTGTCCGAAGCCGCCAGGCTCGCGGTTCAGTCGCTGTCCAACTACCGGCTCGACGTGCCGCTGGCGCTGCTCTATCTGACCGACGGAGCCACGGCGCGGTTGGCCGGCTGCGCGGGCGTCGAGGCGGACAGCCCTGCCGCGCCCTCGAGCCTGCCGCTGGATTCGGCGGCCTGGCCCTTCGCGGCCGCGGCGGCGTCGATGAAGACCGGGCACGTGCAGGACGTCCAGACGCGCTTTGGCGAGATCGTCTGCGGCGAGTACCCAGAGGCGCTGCGCGAGGCGTTGGTGCTGCCGCTGCCAGACGCGGCCAACGGCCAGACGATGGGCTTTCTCGTGCTGGGCCTGAGCACGCGGCTGCCGCTCGACGAATCCTACGCGTCGTTCATGACCATGGCCGGCAACGCGGTCGCCGCCGCGCTGAACAACGCGCACAGCTATGAGGAGGAGAAGCGGCGCGCCGAGGCGCTGGCCGAGATAGACCGCGCCAAGACCGCCTTCTTCAGCAACGTCAGCCACGAGTTCCGCACGCCGCTCACCTTGATGCTGGGCCCGCTCGAGGATCTGCTCGCCGGGCGCGGAGACGCGCTCTCGCCGGCGGTGAGGACCGAGGTGGAGGTGGTGCACCGCAACGCCTTGCGGCTGCTCAAGCTGGTCAATGCGCTGCTCGACTTCTCGCGGCTCGAAGCCAATCGGGTGGAGGCAGCTTATGAGCCGGTCGACTTGAGCTTGTTGACCAGCGATCTGGCCAGCGCCTTCCGCGCTTCGATCGAGCGCGCGGGCATGAAGCTCACCATCGACGCGAGGCCGCTGGGAGAGCAGGTCTACGTCGATCGGGAGATGTGGGAGAAGATCGTCCTCAACCTGCTCTCCAATGCCTTCAAATATACGCTGCAGGGTGAGATCGAAGTCACTCTCAAACCGGTCGATTCAATGGTGGAGCTGTCGATCCGCGACACCGGAACGGGCATCTCCGAGCAGGAGCTGCCGCGGGTCTTCCAGCGCTTCCACCGCGTGCAGGGCGCCACGGGGCGCACGCACGAAGGCACCGGCATCGGGCTCGCGCTGGTGCAGGAGCTGGTGAGGCTGCACGGCGGCACGGTCCGCGTCCAGAGCGTGGTCGGCGCGGGCTCGACCTTCACCGTCTCCATTCCGCGCGGCAACGCGCACCTGCCGCAAGCAAAGACCGAGGCCGCTCCCGCCGCGGCGCGGGCGCACGCCTTCGTCGAAGAGACGATGCGCTGGAACGAGCCGGCCAACCTGCCGGCGACGCTTCACAAGGCCTCCGGCAAGCAGCGGATCCTGGTCGCGGACGACAACGCCGACATGCGCGACTACGTCTCGCGCCTGCTCGCCGGCGAATATGAAGTCACCGCCGTCTCCGACGGAAAGCAGGCCTTCGATCACGCGCGCTCGTCGCGGCCCGACCTGCTGCTCAGCGACATCATGATGCCGGTGATGGACGGCATCGAGCTGCTCACCGCCATTCGCGGCGACGCCTCTTTGAAGACCCTGCCGGTGGTCCTGCTCTCGGCGCGGGCCGGTGAAGAGGCCAAGGCGAGCGGCATCGAGTCGGGCGCGGACGACTACCTGACCAAGCCCTTCTCGGCCAAGGAGCTGCTGGCGCGGGTGCGGACGCAGCTGCACATGTCGCAGGTGCGGCAGGCAGCCATCGAGCAAGAGGTGCGGGCCGCCGCGCTCGTGCGCGTCATCCAGGCCCGCGACGAGTTCCTCTCCATCGCCAGCCACGAGCTGAAGACCCCGCTCACCTCCTTGAAGATGCAGCTGCAGCTGACGCAGAAGTCGATCAAACCCGAGCAGGACCTGGCGCCGCCGCCGGCCAGGCTGGCCAAGGTGTTCGACCTCTCCATCCGCCAGGTGCAGCGGCTCAGCAAGCTGGTGGAGGAGCTGCTCGACGTCTCGCGCATGCACGGCGGCCGCATGACCTACCAGGTCGAGCCGGTGGAGCTGGTGGGCCTGGTCACCGAGACGGTCGAGCGCTTTGCCGATCAGCTCGAGGCCGCGCGCTGCCCCATCCAGCTCTACGCGCCCGAGCCCATCCTCATGAGCTGCGACCGCTTCCGCGTCGAGCAGGTGCTCTCGAATCTTCTGACCAATGCACTGAAGTACGGCGCGGGCATGCCCATTCGCATCTCGGTCAGCCCCATTCCTTCCGGCGCCCGCATCGAGGTGGCCGACGAGGGCATGGGCATCGCGCCCGAGAAGCACGGGCGCATCTTCGACCGCTTCGAGCGCGCCATCTCGCACCACAGCATCAGCGGCCTGGGGCTGGGGCTCTTCATCGCCCGGCAGATCGTCGAGGCCCACGGCGGCAGCATCGGCTTGCGCAGCGAAGTCGGGAAGGGTTCGACCTTCACCGTGCTGCTCCCGCTCGAGCCGCCGGCGTCGGCCATGGCGCCCATCCAAGAAGAGCGCCTGCTCCAGTAGTGTAGAAGCTCCGCATGGATCAGCAGCTCGCGCGCGCGTTGCTTCGCCTGGGAATGGCCGTGGACTTCATCGTTCACGGCGCGGTGCGCATGCCCATCTTGAGCAAGTTCGCCGACGGCCTCGCGCGCGACTTCGCGCCCACCATCCTCCCCGCGCCTTTGGTTCATGCGTTTGCGCTGGCCGTTCCGTTCGCCGAAGCCGCCCTGGGGTTGCTGCTCTTGATCGGCCTCAAGCAGCGCGCCGTGCTCGTCGCCGGAGCTCTTCTGATGATCGTCTTGATGGGCGGCACCGCGCTCTTGCAGCGCTGGGACGTTCTCACTCAACAGCTGATCTATCTGGGCGTCTATGCCGTGCTGCTGGCGACGCGCTCCTGGGACCGCTGGTCGCTCGACTCCAAAAGCTGAAGCTTCGCGTCCTGCGCGGCGAAGTGTGAAATGCTGATCGCGTGGCGCGCGATCTGGACCCCCGGCGACTGGAGACGTTTCGCGTGGTGGCCACGCTGGGCAAGATCTCGCTGGCGGCGCGCGCGCTCTTTCTCTCGCAGCCCGCGGTAACGGCGCAGATCAGGCAATTGGAAGAAGAGTGCGGCGCACCGCTCTTCATCCGCACCCCCAAAGGCGTCTCGCTCAACGATCGCGGGCACGAGCTTCTGACCTATGCGCAGCGGCTGCGCGAGGTGCTGGACGAAGCGGCGCGGGCGGTCTTGTCCGAGAAGCCGGGGCAGGGCGGCGGCGAGCTGGTGCTGGCGGCCAGCACCACCATCGCTTCCTATGTCCTGCCGCCGCTGCTGGTGGCCTTCTGCCGCGCCTGGCCGGGCACGTCCGTGCGGCTGGACGTAGGCAACACCGAGCAGGTGTTGGACGAGGTGAAGGCGGGCCGCGTGCCGCTGGGGCTGGTGGAAGGCCATGCGCGCGCCGCCGGAGTGCGCCTGACGCCGTTTCTCGCCGACGAGTTGGTGCCGACGCTGGGCGCGGAGGGCCCGCTCGTCAAGCGGCTGGCCGATCTGGAGAAGATCCCCATCGTCTGGCGCGAGCCCGGCTCCGGCACCCGCGCGGTGATGGAGCGCGCGCTGCGCAAGGCCGGGAGCAAGCGCCGCTATCGCCGGGGAGATCTGCAGTTCGCCAGCACCGAGGCCATCAAGACCGCGGTCGCGCTGGGCGCCGGGCTGGGCTTTCTCTCGCGGGTGAGCATGCGGCGCGAGCTGCTCAGCGGGTCGCTGCGGACGGTCTCGCTGCCGGGGCTGCGCATGCCCCGGGCCTTCTCCTGGGTGCTGCCCGCGGCAGAGCTGGCGGGCGTTCCCGGCGCTTTCCTGCGCTTCGCGGTGGAGAACAGGCATCACTTTTCCTGATGCCTCGCGCGATCATCGCGCGTGCTTTTCTAGCCGCCCGGCCGCAAGCTCCACGCCATGGAAGCAGTCCTGGGCATCGCGCCGGAACGAAAGAGCGCCGCCCACTACCTCCTCCCCGCCGGCGGGTTGCTCTGCTGCTTTCCCTTCGTCAGCACCGGCCTGGGCCTGCTCCTGGGCCTCGCGCTCGCGCTCACGCTGGGCAACCCCTACCTGCCGCTGACCCGCAAGGCGACCGCGAAGCTGTTGCCGCTGTCGGTCGTCGGCCTGGGCGCCGGCATGAACCTGGGCGTGGTCGCGCGGGTGGGCCTGCACGGCGTCGGCTACACCGTCCTGGGCATCGCGACCGCGCTGCTGCTCGGCACGCTGCTCACGCGCTTCTTGAAGGTCTCCGGCACGGTCGGCGCGCTCATCTCGGTGGGCACCGCCATCTGCGGCGGCAGCGCCATCGCCGCCATGGTGCCGGTGCTGCGCCCCAAGGAGCACGAGGCCTCCGTTGCGCTGGCCACGGTCTTCCTGCTCAACGCGCTCGCGCTCTTCGTCTTTCCGGTCGTGGGCCACGCCGTCCACCTCTCCGACTCGCAGTTCGGCCTCTGGGCGGCGCTCGCCATCCACGACACCAGCTCGGTGGTGGGCGCG
>DATBAA010000643.1:0-4349 GCA_036271755.1 Myxococcales bacterium
CGCGGCTACTCGAAGCTGCTCGAATTCCGGCTCGAGCCGTCGCCGACCTGGGTCTATGACGTCGGCGGCGCTGTTCTCGAGAAGCAAGTCAGCCTGGTCGAAGGTGAGCAGTCGGTGGTGGTGACCTATCGCTCGACGGAGAATCGGCGGCTGCTCATCGCTCCCTTTCTTGCCTATCGCGACTATCACTCGCTGACTCACGCGAACATGTCCTTGGACAGCCTGGTCACCGAAGAGCGCGGCCGGGACGCGGTGGTGCTGCACGCAAAGCCATATGAAGGCCTGCCCGAGCTGTCGCTGCACATGAGCCCGGGCGCCTCCATAGAGCGCAACGGCCGCTGGTATTTCAATACGGAATATCTGGTCGAGCTGGAGCGCGGCCTGGACTTTCGCGAGGACCTTTGGAAGCTCTGCACGCTGGGCTTCGACATTGGCCCGGAAAAGCCGGTCTTCATCGCCGCCACCACCGGCCGGCGCCGCTTCGCCGCGCTGCCGGCGCCGTCGGGCAAGCAGGAGTTCGTCGTCCGCCGCGCCGACGGCAAGCCCACCATCATCGCCGGCTATCCTTGGTTTACCGACTGGGGCCGCGACACCATGATCTCGCTGCCCGGCCTGCTCATCTCGCGCGGCCGGCTCGACGAAGCGCGCGAGGTGCTGCGCGGCTTTCTCGGCTGGCTCGACCAGGGCCTCATCCCCAATGCCTTCCCCGACAAGCCGGACGCAAAGCCCGAATACAACACCGTCGACGCCACGCTCTGGATGTTCCAGGCCGTCCACGCCTACGTGCAGGCCAGCAATGACAAGCCGTTCTTGCACGACGAGTTCTTTCCCAAGGCCATGGAGATCCTCCGCTGGCATCGCGAGGGTACGCACCACGGAATCCGCGTCGACCCTGCCGACGGCCTACTGACGTGCGGGCCGCAGCTCACCTGGATGGATGCGCGCGTCAATGGCGAGCCCGTCACGCCGCGCGCGGGCAAGCCCGTGGAGATCAACGCGCTCTGGTACAACGCGCTGCGCTTGATGGCCTCGTGGGGCGCGACCGAGTTGACCGCTGAGGCAGATCGGGTCCGCGATTCCTTCGAGCGCGTTTTCTGGAACGAGCAACGCGGCTGCCTGCGCGACCTGGCCGATGACGATGCCGTCCGGCCCAACCAGCTCTTCGCGCTGTCGCTGCCGTTTCCATTGCTCTCGGTCGAGCAGCGAAGGTCGCTCGTCGAGGTGGTGGAGCAGAAGCTCTTGACGCCCTATGGCTTGCGGACTTTAGCGCCCGGCGAGCCGGGATATGTTTCGCATTACCACGGCAATCCGTCCGAGCGGGACGGCGGCTATCACCAAGGGACGGTCTGGCCCTGGCTCTTCGGGCCCTTCATTCGCGCCTATCTCTGCGCCTTCGGGCGCACTCCGGCCATGCTCGCCTTCTGCCGCAAGCTGCTCGAGCCGCTGGAGAAGCACCGCGACGAAGCCTGCCTGGGCAGCATCTCGGAGGTGTTCGACGCGCAGCCGCCCTTCCGTCCCGGCGGCGCGCCGGCGCAGGCCTGGAGCGTGGCAGAGCTGCAGCAGTTGCTGACCGTCGACCTCGCCTGAAGCCTACTTGCCGAGCGCGACGTGGACGCCCGTCCAGGGCTGTTCCGGCGGTTCTTTCAACAGCTTGCGGCAGCGCGCGAGCATCACCCGGCTGGGCCTGTCCTCCGGCTGCCCCGCGAAGAGCAGCATGGCGTCCATGAACTCTCCGCGCAGGTACGCGCCAAGGGCCGCTTCATAGTTGGGGTTGGGCAAACCCAGCTCATAGACCATCATTCCTTCTTTGCGGCCTTTCACCGCCACCAGGTCGAGCCGGCGAACCGCGAAGGCGCCCTTCAGCTCGTCGACCACCGTCTGGCTGACGATGGCCTCCACCTCATATTGCTTGCACAATCCTTCCAGCCGCGACGCCAGGTTCACGCCGTCTCCCAGCGCGGTGTAGCTGAAGCGGTCCATGGCGCCGAAGTGGCCCACCATCACCTCGGCTTTGTGCAGGCCAAAGCGCGTGCGCAGCGGCGGCAGGCCCCAGGCTTCCGATTTGTAGAGCAGCGCCGTGGCTTCGCGGCAGGCGATAATGGCCGCGCAAGCTCTCTTGGTATGGTCGGCATGCCT
This sequence comes from Myxococcales bacterium, assembly GCA_036271755.1. GTDB lineage: Bacteria > Myxococcota > Myxococcia > Myxococcales > 40CM-4-68-19 > 40CM-4-68-19. The sequence continues at coordinate 2,137 of DATBAA010000643.1, forward strand.
GGTGGGCGCGTTCCACAGCGCCATCACCGAATCGCCGATGAACTTGTCGATGGTGCCGCCGCAGCTCCGTATCGCCTGGGTCATTGCCTCGAAGTAAAGACCCAGGGCGTTGGCGAGGCGATCGGCCGAGAGATGCTCGGCCAGCGAGGTAAAGCCCTCCAAGTCGGTAAAGAGAATCGAGAGCTCGCGCAGCTCTCCACCCAGCGCCGGCTCGCGATTGGCGGCATAGAGCTCGCGCACCAGGTCGAGCGGCGCGTATTTTCCCATTCCGCGCAGCGCGGTCTTTGCCTGTTCCAGGCCGGTCAACACCTCGTGGACATCGCGAAAGACGGTCTCGGTTTGCGCTGGCTCGAAATCGAGCCCGCGCAGCCGATTGGAAGCCGCGCTGATTTTGCGGAAGCCTCTGCGCAGCGCGATGAGCGCCACCCCGCCGCCCAGCAGCGCCAGCACGACCACGACCGAGCAGCCCGCCACCAGCCACCAGCGCATCGCCTGCAGCTCGCTGGTGTAGGCCGCCTCCGGCACGACGATGCCGACGAACCAGCCCTGCGAGCCCGCCAGCGCGTGAAAGGTGGCCAGCCAGCGCTCGCCGTTGACCTTGATCTCGTCCGACCGCTCGGGGCCGTCCTGCTCTTGCAGCGGTCCGGCCAGCGCCATGCCCACCGAGGCTGGTATTCCATCCATTGAAACGCGCAGCGCGTCGCCCTCGTCGACGAGCCTGTTCTCCGGCGAGATGCGCGTGATCAGCCGGCCGTCGCCGTCGGCGATGAACACCTGCTGCCCATTGCTGCTCTTGACCGCGATGCCGTCGATGGCCGACGCCAGCAGCGCGACGCGCACCACCCCGGCGAAGGCGCCGCTCGCGTCCGTGGCTGCCTGCTGCACCGAGACCACCACGCGCCGCTGCTCCTCGGGCAGCCGCTGATCGAGCTGAGACCAGGAGAGGTCCGTCCAGATGGCGCGGCCGGCGATGGCCTTGCTGGCGGTAGTCCGGAAGGTCAGGTGCGCGGTCGGGTCGGGCTCGGTGATCCGCTGCGCCGCGACCGAGCCATCGCTCTTGCGAAAGGCCGACACCTGCCAACGATCTCCCGCGGCCAGTAGCGGCGTGCCGTGCTCGTCGAAGCCGATCCGTTGCGCGTGGACGAACGAGACCTCCGCCAGCAGCGGGTTGCGCTGCAGCTCGCGCAGCACGGCCGCTTCAGGGTCTTTGAGCCCCTGCGCGAGCTCTCGCTTGAGCTCGTCGACCGCGGCGGTGACGCCGTCGACATACGTGCGCACTTGCGCGTCCACGCGGGCCGCTTCGGCGGCGCGCAGCCGCTCGGCGCTGGCGAGGATCGACCTGCGCGAGCCGTCCAAGGAGAACGCCGCCAGCGCCACCAGAAGCCCGGCGACGACGGCCAGCGCGCCGGCGAACGACTGCTCGAGCGTGATGCGATGCGCGCGCATTCCGCATTAGTACGATCTTTTGCGCGTTTCGTTACGGCCGGCAGCGCTCCAGCGCCTTGGCGAGCGGCAGCCGCGAGACGGTGCCGCCGCGGTAGTCCGTCAGCCAGATGGCGTCCTCGCTGACGCCCAGCGAATCTCCGCCCGGCCCGGTCCACTGCGCCCGCAGCTTCAGCGTCTTCGCGTCGACGCAGGAGAGCGGCGTCTTGAACATCGTCGTCCAGACGAAGCCCGCCTTGACCGCGATGTCGCCGCCCTTGCCGGGAGTGCCGAGCGCGACGTTCTTTGGGTCGCGTTCCGTCAATTGCGTCAGCGATCCGTCGCCCTGGTTGAGCGTCCAGACCGCGCCTTCGCCGGCGGCGAGAAACCGCGGGCTCGGGCCGGTCTTGTAGGTGCCTTCGATCGCTCCGGTGGCCGCGTCGACTTTCGTGATCTCCGCGCCTTCGAAGCGAGTGACCCAGATCTTTCCGCTTGCATGAACTGGATTGAACGAACCCGCCGGTAGCTTCACGGTCTGCTTGAGCTCTCCCGATTCAGGGTCGATGCGCGCCAGCGTGCCCTCTTTGTCCGTCACCATCCAGACGCTGTCCGCGCTGACGGCGATGCCGCCCTCCTCCGCCGCGGGACCCACCTGCCCGAAGACCTTCAGCTTGCCGGTCTTCGAGTCGATCCTGGCCAGCGACGGTGGCTGGGTGCAGAGCGGCACCCAGAGGCTGCCGAAGCCCACCGCCAGGCCCGCGCACGGCTCGCCCGGCAGCTCGACGGTCTTG
>DATBAA010000644.1:0-3479 GCA_036271755.1 Myxococcales bacterium
CACTATCTCGATGCATTGCTGGCCCGCGGCAACGACGACCTGGCCACCGCGGCCGATCAGCTGCGCGAAGCGCTCCTCTACGATCCGGAGTCGCCGCACCTGCACACGGTGCTGGCCGACGTGCGCCTCAAGCAGGGCCGCGTCGCCGATGCCGAAGAAGAGCTGAAGTCCGCGCTGGCCGCGGACCCGGAGCACGCCGCCGCGCACTTGCTGGTGGCGCGCATCGCCCAGGCTCGCGAGAAGAGCACGCTGGCCGAGACGCACTTGCGCGCCGCCATCGCGGCGGCACCCGACGATCCCGAGGCCTATCGCGAGCTGGTGCGGTTGGAGCTGGCGGTGGGCAACGGCCCGGCCGCGCTGGAGGCGGCGCAGAAGCTCTCGGCCAGATCGATCCAGGCGCAGGCAGCAGCCCGCAAAGGCGATGACGACGAAGGCAGCCTCACCGTCACCGCCGATCGCTTGCGCTCGCAGGCGGCGGCGGCCTGGACGGACGTGGGCCGCGTCTTCGCGCAGCGGCACGACGCGGCCGGCGCGCAGAAGGCCTTCGACGAGGCGCGCGCGGCCAGCCCGTCCGACTGGGAAGCGCTCAGCGCCGAAGGCTCGTTCCGCGAATCGCAGCGCGACTTCGAGGGCGCGCGCCTGCTCTACCTGCGCCTCCTCGGGCAGCGGCCGGAGTCTCCCGACGTGCTGGCCGCGCTGGCCCGGCTCGCTCTCGAAGAGGGCGATCTCGACACCGTCGACGCGCACGCCAAGAAGCTCCTGGGCATGGCCGCCGAGCTCGAGCCCGGCACCGCCGGAAATCCTGAAGGAGAGGAAGATCGCCGCGAGACCGTCGCCGCGCTCTTGCGCGTGGCGGTGTCGCTGCTCGGCGCGCATCGATCGGCAGGAGCGCAGGCCGCGCTGGACGGCGCGCTGCGGCTCTATCCCAACCATCCCGAGCTGCTCTTTTATCGAGCCATGGCGCTCTCGCAGCGCGGCCGGCCGCACGAAGGCGCCGTGGCGTTCGAGCAGGTGGCGAGGCACACCACCGCCATCTCGCCGTCGTTCCTGGGCGCGACTCCGCAGGCGCTGGCGCTCGACGCGCGCGTGCAGGCGGCCCTGGCGCGGAGCAAGGCTGGAGAGCAGACCGAGGCCATCCAGCGGCTCCGCTCGCTCTTCACCCTGAAGCCTACAGATGAGGGCGTCGCGCTGGCGCTGCTCGAGGCCTACGATCGCGCCGGCCGTCCGGGCGACGCGGCAGACCTCCTCGCGGCTGCGTCGAAGGCCCATCCCGGCACCGAAGCGCTGCTCTACGCGCTGGCCAACGCGCAGGACCGCATGGGTCAGCGCGAGAAGGCCGTGGCCACCATGCGCAAGGTCCTGCTCATCGAGGCGGACCACGCCGGCGCGCTCAATTATATTGGATATACTTTGGCGGAGCAGGGCAACCTGGCCGAGGCGAAAGAGCTGCTCGGCCACGCGGTGGAGCTGCGGCCCGACGACGGCGCCATCGCCGACTCCTACGGCTACTGTTTGTTGCAGCTGGGTCACGCAGCTGACGCGCTGGTGGAGCTTCGCCGCGCCGATCGCCTGACGCCCGGCGACCCCATCATCTTGAGCCACCTGGGCGACGCGCTGTTGGCCGCGGGCAAGAAGGAGCAGGCGGCAGAGACCTTCCGGCACGCGCTGACTCGTCTTGGCCCAGACGGGGTGAAGCGCGAACGGCCGCTCACGGCCGCCGAAGCCGCGCTGCCCGCGGACCCGCCCGATCGCGTCCCCGAGCCCGGCGACGACAAGGTCCGCAAAGAGCTGGCGCAAAAGCTTCGCGCCCTCTCCACGCGTCCTTGACTGCGTTCGCCTCCCATGTTCCAAGGGGCCGCGATGGTCCGCAGTGGAGGCAGCGTGCCCGACAGCCAGTCCGGGGCCCAGCAGACAGAGGCCTTGAAGGCTCCCCAGGCTCAAATCAGCGAAGGCTTTTTCAGCGCCACCGACGGCCTTCGCCTCTTCTGGCACAGCGTCCAGCCGGCCTCGCCCGTCGCTCACATAGCGCTCGTCCACGGCTACGCGGAGCACCTGGGCCGCTACCAGGAGGTCACGCACGCGCTGATCTCGGCAGGCTACGCGGTGCACCTGCTCGACTGCCGCGGGCACGGCCAGAGCGGCGGCAAGCGCGCCCACGTCGAGAACTTCGGCGAGTACCTGTCAGACCTCGATCTCTTCCTCGCCCGCGTGAACGAAGCCGCCAAGGGCGCGCCGGTCTTCCTCATGGGGCACAGCCACGGCTGCCTCATCTCGGCGAGGTACCTGCTGGACAAGCCGCACGCGGTCCGCGCCGCGCTCTTCTCCGCGCCGTACTTCCGGCTCAAGCTCGCGGTCTCGCCGGTCAAGATCTGGGCCGGCAAATTGATTGGCAAGTTGATGCCCAGCCTGCCGATGAAGAACGCGCTCACGGTGGAGGCTTTGACGCGCGACGTGGCCATCCAGAACGCCACCAAGGCCGACCCGCTCTACCAGCAGATCGCGACGCCGCGCTGGTTCACCGAGTCGACCGCGGCGCAGGAGACGGTCATGCGCCGGGCGACGGAGTTCGTGACGCCCTTCATCGTCATGACCGGCACGGCCGACGGCATCGCCGACCCGGCCGCCGCGCGCGAGTTCTACGAGGCGGCCACCTCGAAGGACAAGCAGATCAAGGAGTATCCCGGGCTGCTGCACGAGATCTTCCACGAGCCCGAGCGCGATCTGGTCTTCCGCGACGTGCTGGCGTGGCTGGACGAGCGCGCCAAGGCTCCCCTCAAGGCGGCGAAATGAGCGAGCGCGCGCGGCTCCTCCAGCTCTTCACCGAGCTGGCGTACCAGAAGCGCAAGGTCATCCTCTCCTCCGGCCGCGAGAGCGACTTCTACATCGACACCAAGCAGGCCTCGCTCACCGCCGAAGGCCACTACCTGGTCGGGCGCCTCGTGCTCGCCGAGATCCGCGCGCATTACCCTTTGGCGCGCGCCGTGGGCGGCATGACCATGGGCGCGGACCCCATCGCCAGCGCGGTGGCGCTGACCAGCTTTCTGAACGAGCCGCCCGGCATTCCGGCCTTCTACGTGCGCAAAGAGCCCAAGGGCCACGGCACCGGCCAGTGGATCGAAGGCCGCAAATCCATTCCCGAAGGCACCCAGGTCGCCATCGTCGAGGACGTGGTGACCACCGGCGCCTCCACCATCAAGGCCGTCGATCGCGTTCGCGCCGAGGGCCTCGTCTGCCTGGGCGTGGTGGCGCTGGTCGACCGGCAAGAGGGCGGCCGCGAGGCGGTGCTGGCCCACGGCGTGCCGCTGCGCTCGCTCTTCGTGCGGAGCGACTTTCCATGAGCGCAGGGCGTGCGGTGTCCAGAGTCGTTGCCGTGGCAATCATTGTCATGACAACCATGTCCTGCAAGACGCTGCCCTTTCCCGATCCGCACCTGGAGGGCGTCTACGGGCAGAACCTCAAGAAGTGGACGCGCACGGTCG
>DATBAA010000645.1:0-7562 GCA_036271755.1 Myxococcales bacterium
GCATGCTCTCGCACTCGACCAGGCTGCCGGCCGCGCCCAGCTTGGGGTTGCTCGCGAGCAGCTCGAGCTGAAGCCGCAGCCGCTCGGGGTGGGAGACGTCATCCGCGTCCATGCGGGCGATGACGTCTCCGCGGCAGCTGCGCAGGCCCAGGTTGAGGGCGGCGACGAGGCCACGGCCTTCTCCCTGGACGATCTTGATCAACGGGCTGGCCGGAAGCGCGCCGGCCGTTCCGTCGGTCGAGGCGTCGTCGACCAGGATGATCTCATCTGGCGGCAGCGTCTGCGACAGCATCGACTCCACCGCCGCGCGTACGGTAGCGGACGCGTTCCTGGCCGGGAGCAGCACGCTGACTTGCACCGTGACTACTGTAGACCATGGCCAAACCGCAGCCCATTCGCGGTCTCGTGGGCGGCGCCCGCCTGGCCGATGCCGGCCGCCGCATCCTTGATGGGCGGCTGTCGGATCTGACGCGCTGGGAAGAGTCGGTGCCGGCGCTCGAGCCCGCGCACGCCATGCGGGTGGCTTCGCGGCGGCTGCGGATTGCGCTGCGGCTGCTCGGGCTGCGCCAGCTGGACGAGCCCGTCAAAGAGCTGCAGGACGCGCTGGGAGAGCTGCGCGACCGCCAGCTGCAAGCAGCGTGGCTGGCCAGCCGCGACAAGCCGCTGCAACACCAGCTGGCGAAAGAGCTGCCGCTGCACGAGCAGCAGCTGGACAAGGCGCTGCGGCGCTTTCGCGGCAAGACGCTGCCGAGGCTCCTCGAATGCGGGCAAAAGCTCGAGGCGCCGGGAAAGTTGGGCGGCCGCCGTGTGCGAAAGCAGCTGCGCAAGCGCATCGCGCGGTTCGACCTGCGCCTGGAGGTGGCGGTGCGCAGCTCGAAGCCCCGGCCCATGCACCGCCTGCGCATTGCCGCCAAGCAGCTCCGCTACTACTGCGAGCTGCTCACGGGCGCGCTTCCGGCGGCCCCGCCGCTGCTCGACGAGCTTCTGCCGCTGCAGCAGTCGCTGGGAGATCTGCACGACTCCGACGTCCGCATCCAGCTCTTGCGCCACCACGGCCGCAACGCCCTGATGCGCGAGGAGCAGGCCGTGCGCGAGCGGCTGGCCGCGCTGGTGGAGAAAGAGCTGCAGCGCTGGCAGTCGCGGAAGGTGTCGCACCAGGCCCGCCGCGCGCTACGATAAAAGCCTGTCACCTTTCGCCGCGCCAAAGCCACCTGGGTTCATGACCGATGCTGAGCTCATCACGGGCAGTCTGGCCGGCAGCCGCGAGGCGTTCTCCGGAATCGTCGCGCGCTATCAATCGCTGATTTGCTCGCTGGCCTTTAGCGCCACCGGCTCGTTGAGCAAGAGCGAGGACGTGGCGCAGGAGACGTTCATTGCCGCCTGGCGGCAGCTGCGCGACCTGCGCGAGCCCGGGCTCTTGCGGTCGTGGCTGTGCGGCATCGCGCGCAATCTCGCCAACCAGTCGCGGCCACGGCGGCTGATGGTCCCGCTCGACAACGCACTTGCGGAGCCCGCCGCGGGGCCGCAGGAGCAGCTCATCAGCCGCGAGGAGCAGGCCATTCTCTGGCGGTCGCTGGAGCAGATTCCCGAGCAGTATCGCGAGCCGCTGGTGCTCTTCTATCGCGAGCACCAGTCGGTGGCCGCGGTGGCTGCCTCGCTGGAGCTGAGCGAGGAGGTGGTGCGCCAGCGGCTCTCGCGCGGCCGCAAGCTGCTGCACGAGCAGGTGCTGGTCTTCGTCGAAGGCGCGCTGGAGCGCAGCAACCCCAGCCGGGCCTTCAGGCTGGCCGTGATGAGCTCGATTCCCAGCACGGCCGCGCTGGGCGCCGCGACGGTCAAAGCAGGCGCGGCCAAGGCTGCTGGACTCTCCGTGCTGAGCCTCTTGGTGGGGCCGCTGACGGGCGCCATCGCCACGTGGTTCAACGTGCAGGCGGGGCTGGCGGTGGCGAGCTCGAAGGCGGAGCGGCGCGCGCTCTTGCGGCGCGTGGCCGTCATCTGGGCGGGTACGCTGCCGTTCGTTGCCGGGCTCTGGGCGCTGGTGATCTCTCGCTTCTTCTGGGACAGGCATCCGGCTGCGTTCGTGGCGATCTCTTCGGCTGGGTCGCTGGCGTGGGCGGGCCTCTTGAGCCTCGCGGTCTTCAGGGGAACCCGCCAGATGCGGCGGCTTCGCGCGCCGGTTTCGTTCGATAAGTTCGAATATAAGAGCAAAGCCACCCTCTTTGGATTGCCGCTGGTGCATATCCGCCTGGCGCCGCCCGCGGTCGATGCTGGCCCCGCGCGGGGTATCGTGGCGGTGGGCGATAGAGCCATTGGCGTCTTCGCCCTGGGCGAGCAGGCGGCAGGGTTCTTCAGCGTCGGCGCGGTCTCTGTCGGCGTCATCGCCGTCGGCGGCGCGAGCTTCGGGCTGATCTCGCTAGGCGGCTTCGCGCTGGGCGCGTTCGCCTTCGCCGGCGCCGCGATGGGCTTCTGGGCCAGCGGCGGACTGGCGCTGGGTTGGCACGCGGCCGTTGGCGGCCTGGCTGCGGCGCGCGATCTCGCCGCGGGCGGGCTTGCGCTGGCCACGCATGCGAACGACTCCGTCGCGCTCGCCTATTTCTCTTCCTGGCGCACGCTGAACATCGCCGCGCTGGCCTTCATCGTCGTCGTCACCCTCGTGCCGTCCGTGGTGCTCTCCCAGCGCACGCGGCGGATCGCCTCCCAGGAGTAACCAATGCAAGCAGCTCTCTCGTTGCGCGCCCCCGCGGGCGCGGCGGCACCCGTGCGTCTTGGGTTCGTCGACTCATTGCGGACCGGACTCACGTTGCTGGTGGTGGCCACCACGCCGTGCTCGCCTACTTTCCCTATGCGCCGCCGTTGACGGCAACGCTGCCGGCGCAGCCCATCTCCTGGACGGCGTTTCCCGTCGTCGATGCGCGCCGCTTCATTGCGCAATGGAAGTCACTGCCATATTGGCCGGCTGGTCCGCTCTGGTTCATCTGGGTCTTGCTCGCGTTCGATGCCCTTGCCGCGCTGCTCGTTCCGCGCCTGGAAGTCATCTTCGGTCGCATCGCCGGTTTCTTCGACAGGCCTCTGCGCGGCTTTCTCTTTCTCGTCGCCGCTTCGGCCGCGGTCTATCTGCCCATGGCCGCGCTGGTGGGTCCCGCGCATTGGTTCACCTTCGGGCCCTTCTCGGTGCAGTCGAGCCGCGTTCTTCACGCCGCCTCGCAGGGCTGGGCTACCGCGGTCGGCTTCGGCTTCTGCCTCTCTTGCGCGGCCTCGTCGATAGCGTTCATCGCGATCTTCGCCCGCTTCGGCCGGCGCGGCAGCAAGCACGCCTACGGCATCTATCTGACTCACTACTTCTTCGTGACTTGGCTCCAATTCATTCTCTTGCCCATGAACTGGCCAGCCTCGGCGAAGGCGCTCGTCGTGTTCGGCGCGGCCGTCGCGTTCGCCTGGCTTGCAACCTGGGGAGCGTCTTCGATGCGCGCCTTGATCTGGCGCAGGGCGGAGTCGTAGAGCGCGCGCCTGGAGGAGTCGGCCGGCAGGCAGAGATCGCGGGCGGACCAGATCCAGGTGCCGAAGCGCACGATGAGGCCGGCGCTGAGCTGCTGAAGCTGCGCCGACAGCTCGTCGCCGCGGCGGGTGAGCTCGTCGATGGCCGCCCGGGTCTCCGACTGCAGCTGCGCGAAGGCCCGCTCGCCGACGGCCACCTGCTGCCGCAGCGCTTGCATCTGCTGCCGCGCCTGCTCGAGCTCGCGCCGCTCGCCGTCCAATGCTTGCCGCGTGCTGTCGAACTCACGCCGCGTGAAGTCCAGATCGCGCCGCGTGACGTCCAGATCGCGCCGCAGCTCGCCGGCTTGTGTTTGCTCCGCGGAGAGCTGGCGCCGCAGATCATCCGCGGAGACGTGATCGAAGGTGGCGACATGCGCAACCTCGGCGAGCGCCGTCACCAGCGCCCCGCGGCTGCGTTCTTCGAAGCCCGGCTCCGCCGCCGCCGCCCGGGCCTCTTCATAGAGCTGAAGGAAGTTGCTCGCGAGCAGGTCGTCGCCGTGCTCCGCCGCGACCAGGGCTTGCAGCGCGGCCGCGTTCTCGGGCGAAGCCTCGTCGAGGATCCCGCCCAGCTCCTCGGCAGAGAACTGCCGCGCATGGGTCCGGCCGGAGAAGTTCTTGCGGCGAAGCTCATGAAAATTGCCCGGCGTGACCAGGCCGTCGCCGCCCTGGTGATCATAGACGATGGCGTTGCGGCCGCAGGCCAGCGCCTCCAGGACTCCGCGGCCCAGGGTCACCACCACGTCGGCTTGCGCGATGGGAACTTCGACGTCCCAGCGCGGCTCGCCTCCCGCCGCGTACCCGCTGACCTCGACCGAAATGCCGCGCGGCTCGCAGGCGGCGCGGACGATCTCCAACCTGCCGCGGTCCATCTTGTTGGAGAGGACCAGCAGCTTGCGCGGGCGCTGCGCCACCGGCCCGGCCGGCTGAAAGCGCGAAAGGTCGACGCCGTTGCGGATCAGCGGAAATTCGCCAGTGTCTCGCCCGAGCGTCGCGGCCAGGTGCTGCTGGATCTCCTCGCTCACGGCGACCACGCGATGGGCCCCCAGCAGCGAGCGCACCGGCTGCTCCTGCCAGGGCAGCACCCCGTGCGAGACCAGCACCAGCGGCGTCTTGGGAAAGCGCGCGCGGACGAGCATGCTCTCCAGCCGATGGTGGCCGTGGATGACGTCGGGCTCTTCCAGCTCCTCGAGCCGCGAGCAGACCACGACCCCTCCCTCGGCGAACCTCGCAGCGACGGCGCCGGGATAGAGGCTGAAGCAGGTCACCCCGTGCCCGCGCCGCGCCAGGGCGCGAGCCAGCGTATAGGTGAAGGTCTCCGACCCGCCAACCGAGTGCAGACCGTGGTTTGTGAGAAGGATGCGCATTCCCATGACGACACTAGAATGTGTCAGGCGTTAAGCGTGGCCGCTCTACAGAAATGATTTGGAAATGAAACTTCACGTCCAGGCCCGGACTAGAGTCGGTGTGATACGTAATTCCACGGCGTGTTATGCGTCGGCCTACTTAGAGGTGATTCATGGAACGAGACTGGCTGAGTCCGAAGAACCCCGGCATGAAGGCCGACGCCGTGCTGGGCACCATGAACTTCGGCAAGCGCACGCCCGAGGACGAGTCCGTCCGCATCATGACCCGCGCCCTCGAGCGCGGCATCGACTGGTTCGACACCGCCAACGCCTACGGCGACTCCGAGCTGATCATCGGCCGCTTCCTGCACGACCACCCCAAGGCGGCGCGCATCTCTACCAAGGCGGGCATCGGACCCAAGCCGGGGGTGAAGGAAGGCCTCTCGGCGGCCGTGCTGCGCGCGGCCCTGGAGACCAGCTTGAAGCGGCTGCAGGTGGACCACATCGACGTCTACTACTTGCACGCGCCGGACCGCGACACCCCCATCCAGGAGACCATCGCGGTCCTGGAAGAGGCGCGGGCGGCGGGCAAGATTGGCGCCTGGGGCATCTCCAACTTTGCCTCCTGGCGCATCGCCGAGATCAACCGCGTCTGCGGAGAGCTGCCGCGGCCGCGGGTCTCGCAGGTCATCTACAACCTCTTGGTCCGGCAGCTGGACATCGAGTACTTCGACTACGCCAAGCAGCACGCCGGGCTGCACACCACCGTCTACAATCCGCTCGCGGGCGGCCTTTTGGCCGGCAAGGATTCGGCGGACAGCCAGCGCTTCGCCAACAATTCGCAGTATCAGAAGCGATACCTGACCAGCCGCATGCGCGAGCTCTCGGACGCCTACGCCGCGCTGGCGAAGGACGCGGGCCTCGACCGGGTGTTGATGGCGTATGCCTGGCTCACCAATCATCCCAACGTGGATTCGGTGCTGCTCGGGCCGGCGACGGTGCAGCAGCTGGACGTGGGCATCGCGGGCTGCGATCACCCGCTCGATCCGGAGCTGGGGAAGAAGATCGACGAGCTCTACCGCGACTTCATCGGCACCGACGCCACTTACGCGCGCTAGTGTGGAAAAAGGTTGATCTTGAATAGCGTCAACCACGCCCAGAAGAGAACCACCAACAAAACGGGCGTTCCCACCAGGCCGGCAATGAATCCATAAGCTCGTAGTTTCTTGCCCTTCCAGAAGAGAATCGCGATCGCCGCCAATGAAGCAGCCAGCGTAATCTCGACCGTCGCGGGGAAGCATGCGTCGAGGCGGTTGTTCCACGGGTCGCCGTTCTTCTGGTTCCAGATCGCGACGTAGACGAGCGCGATGGGCAACGCCGCGAGAAACAAGAGCCACGGCAAGAAGAAGCCTTTGAAGAGCTCCTTCTTCGATGAGGTCGTTTTACTCATGCGGTCTGGTTCTGAGCCGGATGGGCTAGTGGGGATGAAAGTTGACGTCGAAGAAAAAGACATAAGCCAAGGCGATCGCTGCGACCATTGGCGCGATACCGAAGAAGCCGGCAATGACGCCATAACTGCGCCAACGGTAAAGCTTCCACCAGCGGAAGGCGAGCGTCACGGAACCAATGAGCGCGAGGCCCCCCGCGACTGGATAGGCTACCGCTCCCGCGCCGGGTTTGGCGTGAGCCGCACCCCAAGGTTCAAGGATCAATCCTGACGAAAAACCGACCCCGGCGAAAACCAGGGGCAGGAAGAAGCCCTTGAAGAACTCCTTCTTCTTTGAGTAGGTTTCGCTCATGCGGCCTGGCTTTGAGCGTCGTCCACCGCTGCGGCGGCTTCATTGAAATAGTCGGCTGCTGCCGCATTGCTGGTAAGCCCGGCCGCCGTCTCCGGCAGGTTGACCGAGGGATCCGCGGACTGATGTAGATTCATCGCCGCGGCCAGGAAGATGGGCGTGTTGCCGCTGGGCTTGTCTTGCGACGCGGGCGGCTGTTCCGCGACCTGTAGCGCGGGTATGTCCGCCGGCTCCAGCGGCGTGCCCAGCGCCACGGTTTGAGCCTTGGCGACGTCGGCGGTGAAGAGATCGATCATGCTCGCCGCCGCGCCGATGCGATTGGTCCACGGTTGCATCTGGGTGGCCGGCGCCGCGCCTTTGCTGAATGCGCCTTTGTTGTACAGATCGATGACGGTCTTGAGGATGGAGCCGTGATCATATTGGCGGCTGTCGATGAGGTTCGATTCGATGAAGGGCGAGATCACGAGGCAGGGTACGCGCGTGCCGAGACGATCGAACTTGAAGCTCCAGGTCCGGCCAATCGCCGGCGAATCTCCGGGCGGCGTCGCGGTTGGCGAGAGGACGTGATCGTAGAAGCCGCCGTGCTCGTCCCAGGTGATGATGAAGACGCAGTTCTGCCAGACCGAAGGATTGCCCGCGATCCAGTTATAGAGGTCTGCGATCAGCTGCTCTGCTTTTCGCACGTCCGAGCAGGGATGCATGCTGTTGCCGGTGGAATACATCGGGTGCTTGTGAAGCGTCGCCATTGACGACATCACGTCGTAATCGGGTTCAATCCAGACGAAGTTATAGGGAAACGGCTTGTCGTTGGTCGCGTCCTTCAGCGCGGTCTGCAGCGAGGAGATGCTGGTCGGGTGGTTGTGAACGTCGAACGTATTGGTGGAGTGCACTC
>DATBAA010000646.1:0-3470 GCA_036271755.1 Myxococcales bacterium
GCGATGTATCTCGCCGGCTGCGACGGCGGCCGCAGCCTCGTCCGCAAGAAAGCCGGCATCGACTTTCCGGGATGGGATCCCTCCATCAGCTACCTGATCGCGGAGGGCGAGATGACCGGCGAGCCTCCCTTCGGCCTCCGCCGCGACGACAGGGGTGTCCACGGCATCGCCAGGCTCGAGGACGGAAAGCGCGTGCGGGTGGTGTCGGTCGAGCAGCAGCTCCGCCGGGCCGACAAGCCGGCCTTGGACGAGCTGCGCCAGGCGCTCATTGCCGTCTATGGAAGCGACTACGGCGTCCACAACGTCACCTGGCTCTCGCGGTTCACCGACACGGCACGGCAGGCGGCGGCCTACCGCGAGCGGCGCGTGCTGCTGGCCGGCGACGCGGCGCACGTGCACTCTCCAGCCGGCGGACAGGGGCTCAACCTCGGCGTCCAGGACGCGGTGAACCTGGGGTGGAAGCTGGCCCAGGTGGTCAAGGGCACCTCGCCCGCGAGCCTGCTCGAGACCTACCAGGCCGAGCGGCACCCGGTGGCCGCGCGCGCGCTGAAGAACACCATGGCGGCTACAGCGCTGGGCCGCGGCGATGACCGCACCAACGCCTTGCGCGAGACGCTCTCCGAGCTCTTGAAGATGGACGAGCCTCGCAAACTCTACGCCGGGATGATCTCCGGCCTGGACATTCGCCATGGCGTAGGCGGGGGACACCCGCTGCTCGGGCGGCGCATGCCCGATCTCGACCTGCTCACCGCCGGCGGCCCGCGGCGGGTGTTCACGCTGCTGCACGCTGCCCGGCCGGTGCTGCTCAATCTCGGTGAGCCAGGCTCTCTCGACCTCGCACCTTGGGCGGGTCGCGTGGACCACGTCGACGCGCAATATTCTGGAGCGTGGGAGCTGCCCGTGCTGGGCGCAATTCCGCCTCCGGCCGCGGTGCTGATCCGGCCCGATGGCCACGTCGCGTGGGCTTCCGATGGCACCGATCAAGGCCTGCGCGAGGCCCTGACCACCTGGTTTGGACCGGCTGACATAAGCTGATCGGGTGCGAAGCAGACTTCTGACAGCGGCGCAAAGAATCACGCCGCGCAGCGCGTCCGTCCTGCTGCTCTGCGCCTGCATCGGCATCGGCGCGGCGGTGATGGCGTTTCTGCACCGCGACCCGGTCCAGGCCGGCATCGCAGCCGTCTCTCTCTCGCTGTGCTGGCTGGTCGTCTGGGCCTCGACGACGACCAGGGAGGCGTCGTTGCAGCTCACCGGCGAGGCAATGGTCATCACGGCTTCCGGCCTGCGCTACAGCATCCGCTGGGACGAGATCACCGCCGGCCGGCTGGTCAACCTCTACGGCCAGACCATCATTCAACTGCGCATCAAAGACATAGGCCGCGTCGTTGGCGAAGCGACTCCTCGCGGCAAGCGCTGGCGCCTCACGCTGCGGTGCTATCTCCACCGGACTTATCTGCGCTGCGACCTGACCCTGAACCCCGCCCACTTCGGCCTCGACCCGGTCGCGCTGCACGAGGAGATCCGCACGCGCGCGGCGCTGCCGGACAGGTATTCCTAAGAGCGGTAACGGGCCTCCAGCAGGTCGAGGTCGCGGATGAGCTTCCCGCCTGTCTCGTCCCCCAGCTGCTTCTCTCGAATGCGCCGGAAGATCTCCTCCCGCTCTGCCTGCAGCGCCGTCAGCCGCAGCTCCCGCTCGACCCCCAGCGCCTCCCGCGCCCGCTGCTGCTGCTCCTGGTCCTGCGACTGCTCCTCGAGGCGGCCGCGATAGAAGTCGGTGATGCGCGCCGCCGCGGCCAGGCACAGCTCCTCGTCCTTGCCGCCCTGGGCGCGGTCGAGCACCTTCCGCACCGCCGTAATGGCCGCCTCCGCCGCCGCGGCCCGCGCATGATCCTCCTCGAGCTGCAGCTGCGTCTCCGGCGGCATCTTGACCTCGCGGAGCAGCACCGGCAGCCCCGCGCTCGCGGCGACGAGCGAAAGAATGATGACCCCCGCCGCGAGGCAGATGGTCAGCTCGCGCACCGGAAAGGGCGAGCCGTCGGGCATCAAGAGCGGCAAGGTCAAGACGCCCGCCAGCGTCACCGCGCCGCGCACCCCGGCCAGCGAGATCGCCGCGATCACCCGCCATCCTGGCCGCTCGGCCATGCGGCTGCGGAAGCTGAGGCGGATGGACACCCAGACCCAGAGAAAGCGCAGCAGCAAGAGGCCGGCGGTGATGGCCAGCGCGTAGGCCAGCAGCCACCACGCGCTCTCGTGGCCAACCTGCTCCAGCGTGTCGGTCGCGCCCCGCAGCACCCAGGGCAGCTGCTCTCCCAAGAGCACGAAGATGATGCCGTTGGCGGCGAACTGGACGATGTCCCAGACCGCGTGGCCGCGCATGCGCGTCGCCGCCGGCATCCGCTCGGAGGTGACGCTGGCGCTGACGGTGATGCCCGCCGCCACCGCCGCGAGAATGCCCGAGCAGTGCACCTTCTCGGCGGCCAGATAAGCCGCGAAGGGAATGAGGAGGCTGACGAGGATCTGCGAGCCCGTCTCCGCGCCCAGCCTCGCCGCCGTCTTGTCCTGGAGCCAGACGATGACGTAGGCAATCAACGCGCCGATGGCGATGCCGCCCAGCGAGACCCAGAGGAACGTCAGCCCGGCGGTCACCGGAGAGAACGTTCCCGTCAGCGCCGCGGCGACCGCGAAGCGCAGGCAGACGAGGCCCGAGGCGTCGTTGAGCAGCGATTCTCCCTCGAGGATGTGCATCATCCGCTTGGGCACCGCGACGCGCGCGGCAATGGCCGAGACGGCGATGGGGTCGGTGGGAGAGAGCACCGCGGCCAGCGCGAACGCCACCGGCAGCGGCATCTCGGGAATCATCGCGTGGATGAGAAAGCCCGCTCCGGCGACGGTGAAGAACACCAGGCCCAGCGCGAGCTCGAGGATGGGGCCTTTGTTCTTGTAGAGCTCGTCGTTGGGAATGCGCCAGCCGTCGAGGAAGAGCAGCGGCGGTAGGAAGAGGAGAAAGAAGATCTCCGGGTCGAGCTCGACCTTGAAGTGCGAGCCAAGCCCGATGAGCGCTCCCAGGCCAATCTGCACCAGCGGCCGCGGAATCACCGGCAGCATGCGCGCGACGAGCCCGCTCACCACCACCGCGAAGAGCAGGAACAGGACCAGGATGACGCTGTCCATCGAGTGTCCTCTCCGGAAAGACTCTAGGCCGCCGGAGTGGCCGTGTCTTCCGCCGACTGCAAACCTTCGGCGACCGCGGGGAGGATGCCGAGCTTGATGTAGATGGGCCGCAGCTCCGCGCGCAGCATCGGCAACTTGCTATAAAAATAGACACCGGCGCAAGCCACCACCACCCCGGAGATGGCGATGGTCCACGGGGCGCCGATGCGCGAGGCCAGCCCGCCCGCCAGCAATGCTCCGAAGGGCGCGGTGCCCATCACGGCCATGGTGTAGAAGGCCATCACCCGGCCGCGCATCCG
>DATBAA010000647.1:0-6854 GCA_036271755.1 Myxococcales bacterium
AGGACAACGATGCCGACGCCGACGCCGTCGTCAGCGCGCTCGCCCCGAACAGCGCCAGCACAGAAGTGCTGCGCGTCTCGCGGCTGGCCGACGGCCTCTCGCACCTCAATTCGGCCAAGATCGATCTGGTGGTGCTGGACCTGAGCCTGCCCGACTCTTGGGGTCTCACCGGGCTGCAGCGCATTCGCGCCCACTCTCCGGCGGTGCCGGTGGTGGTGTTGACCGGCATGCGCGATGACCGCGTCTGCGCGCAGGCGCTGCAGGACGGCGCGCAGGACTATCTGGTCAAAGGCGACCTGGACGCGAGCTCCCTGGCGCAGCGGGTGCGCGATGCGCTGCAGCGCCAGCTCTACCAGGTGCGCAGCGCTCAGCTCGCCGAGGAGAAGATGCTGCGCGTCTCGGCGGAAGAGGCAGAGCGGCGCGCGCAGTGGCGGGTGGACGTGGGCAACTTGCTCTCGGCCTCGCTGGAGCTGGACGAGACGGTGCAGAACATCGTCCGCGCGGCGGTGCCGGCCTTCGCCGACGGCTGTTCCTTGCAGGTGGGCGAGGTTCCGCAGGCCAACGAGCTGCTTTTGCAAGTGGCGCGCTCGGGCAAGCCGCTCTTCGACCGGGTCACCGGCCGCAGCATGATGGTGCCGCTGCTGCTCGGGAATCGCAGCCTGGGCGCTCTCGAGCTGACCGGCAAAGAGCCGCGAAGGCCGTTCGGCAGCATCGACCGCATGCAGGCGGAAGAGTTTGGCCGCCGCGCCGCGCTGGCGCTGGAGAACGCGCGCCTCTACCAGAATGCGCGCTCCGCCGTGGGCCTGCGCGACGAGTTCCTCTCCATCGCCTCGCACGAGCTGCGCACGCCGCTCTCCTCGCTGCAGATGCAGATCCAGCTGCTGCAGCTGCGGGCCAAGAATGGCAGGCCGGCCACGCTGGAAGAGCAGAAGACCGCGCTCGACACCTGCGCGCGGCAGACGCAGCGGCTGGCGAGGCTGGTGGACACGCTGCTGGACGTCTCCTTGATTGCGAGCGGCCAGCTCACGCTCGCCTTCGAGGAGCTGGAGCTCACGGCGGTGGTGCGCGACACGGTCGAGCGCCTGCGCGACGAACCGAACGCCGCCAACACGGCCACGCTGCGGTTCGAGCCGGGCCCGGCCGTGCACGGAAGCTGGGACCGCCTGCGCGTCGAGCAGGTCTTGACCAACTTGCTGACCAACGCCGTCAAGTATGGCGGCGGGACGCAGGTCACCGTCGCGCTGCGGAGCGATCAGACGCACGCGGTGCTCTCGGTCAGCGACGGCGGCATCGGCATCGCCGCCTCCGACCTGGTCCGCATCTTCGGCCGCTTCGAGCGCGCCGCGCCCATCCGCAACTACAGCGGCCTGGGCCTTGGTTTGTACGTCACCCGCCAGATCGTCGAAGCCCACGGCGGCACCGTGGAAGTGCAGAGCAACGTCGGCAAGGGTTCGTGCTTCACCGTTCGCCTGCCGCTCACGCAACGCCAGAAGCACGCCAACTGAGGAGTCCGCATGGACCGCCAGCAGCACCAGCCCGGTATGGAAGATCCGTCGACGTTCAGCGCCGACACGGTGACGGCCGCCATCGTCGGGTCCGCGGCCGACGCCATCATCGCCGAGAACCTGGACGGCATCGTCCTGCTCTGGAACCGCGGCGCCGAGCAGCTGTACGGCTATTCGGCCAATGAAGTGATCGGCAAGAAGCTGCCAGACCTCATTCCCGCCGACGTGCGCAGCGAGAACGCGTCCTTGATGGCCCGCGCGCGCGCCGGCGAAGCGGTGGCCGAGCACGAGTCGTTTCGCCTGCGCAAGGACGGCAAGGGCATCTTCGTTGCCCAGACCATCTCGCCCATTCGCGGCCCGGGCGGCGCCATCACCGGCACGGCGGCCATTGTCCGCGACTGCACCGAACGGCGGCTGGCAGATGATCGGCTCCGCGCGGCGTCTCAATACGCCCGAACCCTCATCGAAGCCTCGCTGGACCCGCTCGTCACCATCAGCCCGCAAGGAAAGATCACCGACGTGAACGAGGCGACCATCAAGGTCACCGGCGTCGCGACGGACAGGCTGGTGGGCACCGACTTCTCCGACTACTTCACCGAGCCCGACAAAGCCCGCGAAGGTTACCAGCAAGTGTTCAGCAAGGGCTCGGTCACCGACTATCCGCTGACCATTCGCCACCGCGAAGGCCGCCTGACGGACGTTTTGTATAACGCCTCGGTGTATCGCGACGGACGAGGCAGCGTGCTGGGCGTCTTCGCCGCCGCCCGAGACGTGACCGCGCAGCAGCAGGCCTCTCAATATGCCCGGTCGCTCATCGAAGCCTCGTTGGACCCGCTGGTGACCATCTCCGCCGAAGGAAAGATCACCGACGTGAACGAGGCGACCATCAAGGTCACCGGCGTCGCCCGGGAAGCCCTCATCGGAACGGACTTCTCCGACTACTTCACCGAGCAGGAGAAAGCGCGAGAAGGTTACAAGCAGGTGTTCGAGAAGGGCTTCGTCACCGACTATCCGCTGACCATTCGCCACCGCGACGGCAAGCTGATCGACGTTCTCTACAACGCGTCCGTGTATCGCGACGGCCGCGGCAAAGTGCTGGGCGCCTTCGCCGCCGCCCGCGACGTGACCGCGCAGCAGCAAGCCTCCCAATACGCCCGGTCGCTCATCGAAGCGTCGGTGGACCCGCTGGTCACCATCTCCGCCGAAGGAAAGATCACCGACGTCAACGAGGCGACCATCAAGGTCACCGGCGTCGAGCGGGGCAAGCTGATTGGAACGGACTTCTCCGACTACTTCACCGAGCCGGAGAAAGCGCGAGAAGGTTACAAGCAGGTGTTCGAGAAGGGCTTCGTCACCGACTATCCGTTGACCATTCGCCATGCCGACGGCCGGTTGACGGACGTTCTCTACAACGCCTCGGTGTATCGCGACGCGCGCGGAAACGTCTTGGGCGTGTTCGCCGCCGCCCGCGACGTGACCGAGCAGAAGCAGGCTTCCCAGTACGCCCGATCGCTGATCGAAGCTTCGTTGGACCCGCTGGTCACCATCTCTCCCGAAGGAAAGATCACCGACGTGAACGAAGCGTCGGCCACGGTCACCGGGTTCGCGCGCGAGAGGCTGATTGGAACGGACTTCTCCGACTACTTCACCGAGCCGGAGAAAGCGCGAGAAGGCTACAAGCAGGTGTTCGAGATGGGCGCCGTATCGGACTATCCGCTGACCATTCGCCACCGCGACGGCCGGCTGACGGACGTGCTCTACAACGCGTCGGTCTACAAAGACGCCCGCGGAAACGTCTTGGGCGTGTTCGCCGCCGCCCGCGACGTGACGGCTCAAAAACAAGCCTCTCAATATGCCCGTTCGCTGATTGAAGCCTCGTTGGACCCGCTCGTCACCATCTCGCCGGCCGGTAAGATCACCGACGTGAACGAAGCCACCATCAAGGTCACCGGCGTCAACCGCGACAAGATGGTGGGCACGGACTTCTCCGATTACTTCACCCAGCCCGAGCAGGCCCGCGAAGGGTACCAGCAAGTGTTCAGCAAGGGCTTCGTCACCGACTATCCGTTGACCATTCGCGACCGCGAAGATCGCCAGACGGCCGTGCTCTATAATGCATCGGTCTATAAAGACGTCCGCGGAAACGTCTTGGGTGTGTTCGCGGCAGCTCGAGACGTGACCGGCCAGAAGAAAGCCGAAGCCGAGGTGGCCGAGCAGCGCACCAAAGAGCTGGAGCGCCTCGTCGAGCTGGAGCGGTTCCAGAAGCTGACCGTCGGCCGCGAGCTGAAGATGATTGAATTGAAGAAGCAGATCGAAGAGCTCAAGCGCACGGCGCCGCGGCCGTGAGCGTGCCGCTTCGCCAGCTCGAAGGGGAGGAGGATCGCCGCAGCACGGGCGGCGTCCGCACCGACGAGTTTACGCGCGCCATCTTGAATATCCTCGAGGACTTCTCCGGCGAGAAAGACCGATCGGAAGAGACGCAGAAGGCCATCCTCAACATCCTGGACGACTTCTCGGCGGAGAAGGACCGGCTGGAGAACACCGAAAAGGCCGTCATGAACATCCTCGAGGACTTCGACGAGGAGAAGACCAAGGTGGAGCTGGCCAACGAAGGTCTGCGCACCGAAGTGCAAGAGCGCCTCGAAGCGGAGAACGCGCTGCGCCGCAAGACCACCGAGCTGGCGCGCTCCAACTCAGAGCTGGAGCAGTTTGCGTACGTGGCCTCGCACGACTTGCAAGAGCCGCTGCGCATGGTCTCGAGCTACGTGCAGCTCTTCGAGAAGCGCTACAAGGGTCAGGTCGACGAGCAGGCCAACAAGTACATTGCCTATGCCGTCGAAGGCGCGAAGCGCATGCAGACGCTCATCGCCGGTCTCCTCGAGTATTCGCGCGTCGGCCGCGAAGAGCTGCCGCCGCAGACGGTGAATCTGGAGACGGTGCTCGACCAGGCGCTGGCGAACCTGGGGCCGACGCTGCAAGAGACGCAGGCCAAGATCACGCGCGGGCCGCTGCCCGTCATCATTGGCCACGCGGCCTTGCTCACCCAGGTGTTCCAGAACCTGATCGCCAACGCGGAGAAGTTTCGCCGCGCCGGAGAGACTCCCGCGGTTCACGTCTCGGCCGAGCAGAACGGCAAGGATTGGGTGGTCAGCGTCAAGGACAACGGCATCGGCATCGAGCCCGAGTTCTTCGAGCGCATCTTCATCATCTTTCAGCGCCTGCACACGCGCAGCGAGTATCCCGGCACTGGCATCGGCCTCTCCATCTGCAAGAAGGTCATCGATCGCCATGGCGGGCGCATCTGGGTAGAGTCGCAGGCGGGCAAGGGTGCGACCTTCAACTTCTCCTTACCGATGGCCGGGAAAGACGCATGAGAATTTTCAACTTGCTGATCGTCGAAGACAACCCGGGCGACGTCGATTTGATCATGGACGTGATGCGCGACGCGCCGGTCAAGTGCCGCGTGGCCACCGACGGCATCGAAGCGCTGCTGGCCATGCGCGAGCACAAGCCCGATCTGGTGCTGCTGGACCTGAACCTGCCCAAGAAGGACGGCCGCGAGGTGCTGGCGGAGATCAAGGCCGACGCGCAGCTGCAGCACATTCCGGTGGTGGTGCTCAGCTCCTCCGAGGCCGAGCGCGACCTGGCCGAGGTGTACCGGCTGCACGGCAACTGCTTCTTGACCAAGCCGGTGGATCTGGACGACTTCCAGCGCGTGGTGGGGTCCGTCGAGCAGTTCTGGCTGCGGACGGCCAAGCTGCCGCCCTCTGCCGCGGCTTGAAAAGTATTTCGTTGGGAAGTTTGCCGCGGTTTGTCAGTTAGACTTGCCGCGATGGCTCGTCTCAAATTTTCGCTCTTGCTGGGGTTCTGCGCGGTGCTGCTGGCGCTGGTGCTGGTGGCTGCGTTCGTGCTGCCGGCGCCCTGGTCGTGGTCCATTGGCCTCGTCTACATCGGGTACGACACCTGGCTGCTGGGGTACATGGTCTTCACCAGCTACCGGGCGCTCCGGAGGCCGGCTGGTCTGGCGATGCCTTTGCCGCGGCCTTCGTTGTCCGTGGTCATCGCCGCCCGCAACGAGCGCCGCGATCTGCCGCTGGCGCTGGACGCGATTCTCTCCGAAGCCGATCAGCCCGACGAGATCCTGGTGGTCGACGATGGCTCCACCGACGGCACGGCCCAGATGCTGGCCGAGCGCTACGCTGGCCGCGTGCGGGTGCTGGCGAAGCCAAACTCGGGCAAGGCGCGCTCGTTGAATCAGGCGCTGGCGGCCGTTGCATCGGACGTCTTCGTCACCATCGACGCGGACACCATCATCGAGCCTGGCTCCATCGCGGCCATTCGCGATGCCTTCGCGGCGGACCCCGCGCTGGTCGCGGGCTGCGGGGTCTTGAAGCCCGTCGTCAGCCGCGCGCCCTTGGGCCGCGCCTTCGAGCTCTACCAAACCTTCGAATACCTGCGCGGCTTCCTCTGGCGCGTCTCCTGGTCTCGCGCAAATGTCCTGGTGCTGGTGTCGGGCGCGTTCGCGGCCTTCCGGCGCGAGCGGCTGGCGGAGATCGGCGGCTTCGATCCGCGCAGCCTGGTCGAAGACTATGAAGTGATGTTCCGCCTCCACCGCCGCAGTTATGAAGATCGCGGCGAGCCGCTGCGGGCGCGGGTCATCGCCGGAGCGCGCGCCACCACCGACTCGCCAGGCAAGCTGCGCGTCTTCTTACGGCAGCGCACGCGCTGGTTCGCGGGCTACATCGAGACCATGTTCCGCTCGGGCGACATGGTCTTTGGCCACCTCTACGGCCGCCTGGGCAGCTTTCACTTGCCCATCAAGACCGTGGACATGCTGCTGCCCGTCTATGGCTTCTTCGCGGTGGTCGCGCTCATCGCGCAGATCTGCGTGGGCCTGCGGCCGACCGGCATCGTGCTCTACGCCATCATCTTCAAGCTCTGCTACGACTTGGCCTGCCACTTCATCTCCATCTTCCTGAACGCGCGCTGGCTAGGGCGGAAGGTCACGCCGCGCTTCGCCGTCCGCGCCATCTTCGCCACCATCACAGAGCCCATCGGCTTCCAGTTCATCCGCCAGCTGGGCGCGCTCCTGGGCTGGGTGGCCTTCCTGCGCGGCCGCATCGAGTGGCACCCGCAGCGCACCAGCGAATCGACCACGTAGTAAAGTGCGGGCATGCCCACCGAGAGATTCATGGCGAGCCGATGGACCGCGGGAAACCTGCTCTTCCCGACGGTCATCGAGATCACCGACACCGCGGTGGTGTGGCGCAAGCGAAGCTGGTTCTCGCAGAACGAGATGAGCATGCACTTGCAGAAGGTCGCGTCGGTGCACATCGAGACCGGGCTCGC
>DATBAA010000648.1:0-4805 GCA_036271755.1 Myxococcales bacterium
TGAGGTTCTTCAGGCGGCCCAAGGTATAGCGGCGGTCGATGGTGATTTTTTCGCCGCTCTTGTCGGGCGCGTCGAACTGCACGTCCGCCAGGACTTCCTCGAGGATGCTGCGCAGCGCGCGCGCCCCCAGCTTGCGCTCTACCGCGTACTCGACCACCGCCCGCAGCGCGCCCTCTTGAAGGTCCAACGTCACGCCGTCGAGCAGCAAGGCTTCGCGGTATTCGCGGGCCAGCGAGTCCGGGGGCACGGTGAGGATCTTGTACAAATCGTCCGCGTTCAATTCCGCCAGCTGGACCTGCACAGGCAGGCGGCCCAACAGCTCGGCGAGCATGCCGTACTCGATCAGCTCCTTGACGCGCAGTCGCGAGCCCAGCCCGCGCGCTCCGTCGCTGCCGAAGCCGACCTGCTTCTCCACCCGGCCCTGGTGCAGATCGGTGAAGGTGCCGGCGCAGATGAAGAGGATGTCGGAGGTGTCCACCTGGACGAAGTCGTGCTTGTTCCAGTGCTGGGTGACGTTCAGCGGTACGAAGATCTCGCGGCCTTCGAGCAGCTTCAAGAGCGCCTGCTGCACGCCCTCGCCGCCGATGTCCCGGCTGCCCGCGCCGGTGCGCATGCCGCCCGACTTGCGCGCGATCTTGTCGATCTCGTCGATGAAGACGATGCCGCGCTGGGTGGCCTCGATGGAGTGCCCGGCCTTGAAGAGCAGCTCGGCGATCATCACCTCGACGTCCTTGCCGTAGTAGCCCGCCTCAGTATATTCAGTAGCGTCCGCGACGATGAAGGGCACCTCCAGCACGTCCGCCAGCGTCCGCGCCAGGTGCGTCTTGCCCGAGCCGGTGGGCCCCATCAGCAAGAGGTTGGATTTGCGCAGCAGCGTCTCGCGGCCGAGCCGCCGCTGCTCGACGCGCTTCAAGTGCTGGTGCGCGGCCGTCGCCACCGCGCGCTTCGCCTGCTCCTGCCCGATGACGAACTTGTCCAGGTGCGCGAAGATCTGCCGGGGCGTGAGCGTCTGCGGCTGCGGTTCGGCGATGCGTGCGCGCTGCTTCGGTCCGCCCGGCGTCACCTTCGGCATCCCAAGACCATACGCCAGCAAAGGCAGAAAAACATTCACCGCAAAGCGCGCCGGGCGCCCAAAGGAAAACCAAAAATTCTTGTTTCTTTCTTTGCGCGCTTCGCGCGCTTTGCGGTGAAAAAGGCCTACAGGGCTTTGCGGAGGGCGGCTTCGACGCGGGGGAGGCTCTCTTCGATGTCTTTCAAAGAGACGGCGCCGACGCTGAGGCGGAACCAGCCGTTGTCGCCCTCGAGGCCGAAGGCTTGGAAGGGCACCATGCCGAAGCCCGCCTCGGCCAGCAGGTACTTCCGGATGGCGTCGTTGGTTCGCAGCTTGTCGAGCCGGAACTGCACCGAGAGGTAGATGGCGCCCTGCGGGGGGATGTCGCGCACCGGCAAGCCCTTCGCGGCCATGGCGGCGAAGCCCTCGTGCAGCTTGTCGAGCCGCGCCTGGAGCGCGCCCTTGTGCTGCGTCAGGTACGCATCCATGGCGGCCGGG
The DNA here is from genome assembly GCA_036271755.1 of Myxococcales bacterium. GTDB lineage: Bacteria > Myxococcota > Myxococcia > Myxococcales > 40CM-4-68-19 > 40CM-4-68-19. The sequence continues at coordinate 1,550 of DATBAA010000648.1, forward strand.
TCGCGCAGCAGCGCGGCGGTGGCCACCTGCTCGGCGCGGGGAGCCCAGGCGCCGACGTGGCCCAGGACGTCCTTCATCGCCGCGATGACCGCGCGCGGTCCGATGCTCCAGCCGACGCGAATGCCGGTGGCCGCGAAGGCCTTGGAGATGCCGTCGACGAAGACGGTGTAGCGCGCCATCTCCGGCACCAGGTGCACGGGGGTCTCGTGGCGGGCGCTTCCAAACGTCAGCATCCAGTAGATCTGATCGAAGAGCAGGTAGAGCGGCCGCTCGCCGCTGGCCTCGCGGCGCCGGTTCTCGCCGACGATGGCCTCCGCGATGCGCCGCACCTCGTCCACCGCCAGCACCGTGCCGGCCGGATTCAGAGGCGTGCAGAGCGCGATCATCCGCGCGGTCTTCAAGTGGGGCTGGAGCGTCGCGGCCGTAGGTAGAAACCCGTCCTCGGGCTTCGTCACCAGCGCGACGGCCTTGGCGCCCGTCAGGTGGCAGTAGTGGTTGTTGTTCCAGCTGGGCACCGGGTACACCACCACGTCGCCCGGCTCGATGAGCGCCCGGAACGCCGCGTAGATGATGGGCCGCGCCCCGCCGGCGATGAGGATGCTCTCTAGGGGTAGCTCCAGCTGCAGCCGCTCGCGCCAGAAGTCCCGCACGGCCTCTCGCAGCCGGAGCACTCCATCGCTCGGCGGGTAGTTCGTCTCGCCGGCCTTCAAGGCCTCGAGCGTTCCGTCGCGGAGCTTGTCGGGGATGGGAAATTGCGAGGAGGCAAAGTCGCCGACGGTGAAGTTGGCGATCTTGGCGCCCGCTTGCTGCGCCACGCGGATCTCAGAGGCGATCTTGAGGATCTCCGAGCCGATGAGCCCGCGCGACATGGTGCTGAGGCCGCGTCTCGGATCTGGCCCGCCGAGATCGAGCTGCAGTTTTTCCATGGCCCGCCTCTACCACAAGTTAGAGTGTGTCCCGCGTGCGTACGAAAGCCATGGTCTGGATCGTTCGTCCGGGTCCCGAGGTGCTGCTGTTGCGGCGTCCTACGCGGCGAGGTGGCGGCGAACACCCGGTGACCGGCAAGGCCGACGAGGGCGAGTCTCCCGCGCACTGCGCCGAGCGGGAGGCCTTCGAAGAGACGGGCCTGCGCGGCGACCTGGTGGATCTTCACTTCAAGCACGGCTACCGCGATCAGCGGCGCGAGCTGGAGGAGCACGCCTTTCTGCTCCGGGTGGCAAAAAAGAGCGAGCCTGCAGTGTCGGAAGAGCACGTCTCGGCGCGCTGGGTCACGCCCGCCGAAGCCAAGAAGATGCTGGAGTGGGAGGCGCACAAGGACGCGCTGGCCCTGGCGCTCGACGCCTTCTAACGGGCGGGCAGTCCCAGCGCGATGGGCTGCGGCTCTTCCTGGGTCACCAGATCCGCCAGCGAGGTGCGCCGGTACACCTCGAGCATGCGCTCCTGGCCCGACTTCCACACGTGGTACATCGTGCAGCCGGCGCTGACGTCGCAGCGGTCTTTGTGGTCGAGGCAGACGTTGAGCTGCACCGGGCCCTCCACCGCCTCGATCACCTCGAGAAACGAGATGGCCCGCGCCGGCCGCGCCAGCTGGTAGCCGCCGTGGGCGCCCCGCGTCGAGCGGACGAGCGCCCGCGCCGCCAGGCCCTTGAGGATCTTGGCGAGGAATTCACGGGGAAGGTGCAGCGTGCTGGAGAGGTCCTGCAGCGACGCCACGCGCGCCGGCGGCTGGCCAGCGAGGTGGATCATGGCGCGCAAGCCGTAGTCGATCTTGCGGCTGATTTGCAGGACGTGCTGCATCTACAAGGACTTAACCAGCGCCTTCCGGGCGCGTCAACCGCAGGTTATGGTGACCGGCCCATGATCGACCTGCACTCGCACACCACCCACAGCGACGGCGACCGCTCGCCGGCCCAGCTCTTCGAGGCGGCGGCGGCCGCGGGGGTGACGATTCTCTCCGTCACCGACCACGACACGGTCTCGGGCATGGTCGAGTGCGCGGCGGCTGCAAAGCAGACCGGGCTGCGGCTGATTCCGGGCATCGAGCTCTCCTGCGAGCTGCACGGCCGCGAGGTCCACGTGCTGGGCCACTTCCTCGACGCCACCCGCCCCAGCCTGCACGCGCTGGCGGACGACATGCTGGGCGAGCGGCGCGAGCGCATGGAGCGCATGGTCGCGCTGGCGCAGTCGCTGGGCATGAAGGGCGTGACCATGGAGCGGGTCATCGCCAACAGCGGCGGCGAGAACCTGGGGCGGCCGCACCTGGCGCGGGCGCTCATCGACTGCGGCCACGCCAGCACCGTCAAGGACGCCTTCGACAAGTTTCTCCACACCCGCGGGCCGCTCTGGGTGGACCGGCGGCGGCTGACCATTCCCGAGGCGGTGCAGCTCGTCCGCGGGGCCGGCGGCACCACCAGCATCGCCCACCCGGGCGCCAACGGCGTCTCCAAGCAGGAGGTGAAGACCCTGGCGGACGGCGGCATCGACGCGGTGGAGGCCTGGCACCCGGAGCACCCGCCCAACCAGGCCGAGGCCTACCAGCGCTGGGGCGCGGAGGTGGGCATGCTGGTCACCGCCGGCAGCGACTACCACGGCCCGTCCGTCCAACCCGACCGCAAGCTGGGCGACCGCTACCTCGCCGAAGACCGCTTCCTCGCCCTGGAAGCCCGCGCGACAGCCCGCAAGTAGCTCCCTCTTGGGTGAAAGCTCAGGCGGTGAGCTCGCCGGGTGGGGCGATGACGTGCTCGACCCCGAGGGTCCGGGTGGCGAGGTTGATGGAGTAGCGAACGCTGACCCGGCCCAGCTGGAGCTGCAGCAAGTGCTGGCGGCCGTCGTTGCCCCAGGCGCGGTTCATCTCCGACGGCGTCACGTCCGCCAGCTCGGCGATGTCGGTCAGCATGGCCCGGATGCGCTCCTGGATCTCCAACGGCTGTCGATGCAGCTCTTCCGTCGCGGGCTTGGCCACGCGCACGCGGAAGAGTGAAGGGGTCAACCAGTCGGCCCAGGCTGTTGAGGTCATTCGTTGCTCAAGCTACGTACCGCCAAACCTGCGCCCCACGCGCATTGACCTGAATTTATGCAATTAAGTAGCCAGGGTAAGCCCCACTCGACACAATTGAAATGGGCGGTCTCGATCCGGACAGAAGTTCCGTCTGGAAAAGATCTACCCAATCAAAACTCCAGGAATCCGCACTCTGCGTGCGGGTTTCACGCTGGCATTTTTTCAGTGGGAAACGCGGCGCCGCGAAGCTTCGTTCAG
>DATBAA010000649.1:0-14432 GCA_036271755.1 Myxococcales bacterium
CGGGAATGCCGCTCGGCGCCATCGTCGCCCGCGAGAGCCACATGCCCTGGAAGCGCGGGTCGCACGGCTCCACCTACGGCGGCAATCCTGTCTGCTGCGCCGCCGCGCTGGCCACGCTCGACATCATCGATCCGCTGTTGCCGCAGATCCGTGCGACCGGCGAGGCCATGCGCGCGGGCCTGCGCACTTTGCAGAAGAGCCATCCGGTCATCGGCGAGGTTCGCGGCGTGGGCCTGATGATCGGCGCAGAGTTCCTCGAGCCGAAGACGGGCGCGCCGGCCGGCGAATACGTGGCCGCGCTCGAGCAGCTGGCCTTCCGCAAGGGGCTGCTGCTGCTCTCGTGCGGCGCGTCGACCATTCGCTTCGCTCCGCCGCTGGTGATCAGCAATCAAGAGGTGGAGACAGGCCTGCGCGTCCTCGACGGCTGCTTGACGGAGCTGGACCAGCGCTTCTCCTTCAAGGCGTAGATGTTCGGCGGCGACTTTCGCGGGCGCGTCGCGACGCTCTACCTGATGCTTGCCGTGGCAAACATCGGCGCCTGGGTGTGGGCGCTGATCTCGTTCCGCCACTATCCGCTGCTGCTCGGCACCGCCCTGCTCGCCTACGGCCTGGGCCTGCGCCACGCCATCGACGCGGACCACATCGCGGCCATCGACAACGTCACCCGCAAGCTGATGCAGGACGGTCAGCGGCCCGTCGGCGTGGGCTTCTTCTTCTCGCTCGGGCACTCGACGGTCGTCGTGCTGGCGTCCATTGCCATCGCCGCCACCGCGCTCGCGCTGAACACGAAGTTGGCCGCGTTTCGCAGCGTCGGCGGCGTCATCGGCACCATCGTCTCGGCCACTTTCTTGCTGGTGATCGCCGCGATGAACCTCGTGATCCTCTCGACGGTCTACAAGACCTTTCATCGCGCCAAACGAGAAGGCCGCTACGTCGACGAAGACTTGAATACGTTGCTGGCCGGCGGCGGACTGCTGGCGCGATTGCTCAAGCCTTTGTTCGCGATGATCCGGCGCAGCTGGCACATGTATCCGCTGGGGCTGCTCTTCGGGCTGGGCTTCGACACCGCCACCGAGATTGGCCTGCTGGGCATCTCCGCCGCCGAGGCCGCGCGCGGGATGAGCATCTGGAACATCCTCGTCTTCCCCGCGCTCTTCACCGCCGGCATGTCGCTCGTCGACACCACCGACAGCGTGTTGATGCTCGGCGCTTACGGCTGGGCCTTTCAAACGCCCATTCGCAAGCTCTATTACAACCTGACCATCACCTTCGTCTCGGTGGTCGCCGCGCTCCTGGTGGGCGGCATCGAGGCGCTGGGCCTCATCGGCAACAAGCTCCGGCTGCACGGCTGGTTCTGGAATTCAATCGCCGCCCTGAACGAGAGCTTCGGCTTGATCGGCTACCTGATCATCGGCGTCTTCGTCATCAGCTGGGTGGCGTCGATTGCCATCTATCGCCTCCGCGGCTACGACCGCTTGTCGATGGACCAGACCCTGCCGTAGCGCTCCCACTGCAGCGCGAGCAGCATGGCAAAGAGAAAGAGCATGTTGCGGCCAACGTCCTCGTGCTTGCCCTGCAGCATCAAGCCGATGTCGAGAGAGATCATCAGCAGGCAGCCCGCGACGAGCGCCTCGCGCATCTTGAAGCCGACGACAAAGAGCAGCCCGATGAAGAGCTCCAGCCAGGGAACGACGTTGGCGTAAGGCACCACCATCCAGGCCGGCAACGGGGTCTTGGCAAACGTCCCGGCCATGTGGCTGGCCCAGATGCCCAAATTTCGCAGCGCGATGATGCCGCTCTCTTCGTCGTGAATCTTGAAATAGAACTGCAGCACCCAGAACTGCGCCAGGAACGCCCGCAGGATGAGAAAACCGGTGCGCTTGTCATCGTCCTGCATGGGTAGCCCTCACAATCACCGTACAGCATACCTGCTGCCCGGCGGCGGCCCCGCTTTCGGCCAACGCCCTTTCAACCAACCAACGCTCAACAGCCATCCCCGCGGCTCGGCAACCGCCACCGCGGCCGCCTCGGCGCTCGAGCAGCAAGGGTCGACCTTCTCACCAAAGTGGCGCTCCGCATTGGTGAGCACGTAGCGAATCGCGTTCACCAGCGCCGTCGGTGAGGAGAGCAGCCGCGAGTGATAGTGGTCGGCAAAGAGCGTCCCCGCGCGCTTCAGCATCCGATTGAGCGCCCGCGCCAGGCGGCTGCAGAGCCCCTGCATCCCCCGCGACAAGCTCCTGCTGCTGTCCGCCTCGACGATGAAGTGCAGATGATTGCCCATCACCGAGAAATCGACCACCCGCAGCCCGTTCGCACCGCGCGCAGCCTTCAACGCCTCACGAATGACCGCAAACCTTCGCGAGGCGCGCAGCGACGGCACGTCCTCCTTGACCTTCAACCTGACAATCGCCGGCGTGATCTTCTCGAACGACGGCCGACGATGGTGAGAAACACGGCGTCCCGCCTTCCGCCCAGCCCCTTTGCGCCTGCCCCCGTGGGTCGGAAACTCAAGCTGAACCGGCGTCTTAAACATGATTTGAGGATACTAAATTTTACGCCGCCCGTCAAGTCGATTCTTGCCTTCCCGCAGCCCAAAGCGCCGCACCTTCACGGATCGATCCCGAGCAGCGCGACACCTCCCTCGCCGCACCACGCCAAACGATAACTTTCCCCACGAAAAGCAGGAAACACCAAAGCCTCGGATCACCACCGAGCGCCACATCACCTCAGACGGAGACAGCCCGCGACAGCCAGTGAAGACCCCAACTCCTCATATGCTCCGCCTTCGGCTCCGCTTTACAAAGGGGCTCCGCCCCTTCGTATCACTTCCCCGCTGACGGCAACGCGGGCTCGCGCAGCCGTCTCCACGCCGCCGGCCCAATCTCGAGCTTCGCAAAATCCAATGCTTCGTGCAGGATGCGCGCATGCTCGCTGGCACCCGATTTTCCGAAAAGCTATTTCGGTAAAACCTCTTCTACAAAAAGAAGTCGCTCGCGGTCCGCGCGGCGGAGCTCGCGCTGATCTTGCCCTTCTGGGTGCTGGCCGACTTGCTGTTGACGGGCTCCGTGCACTGGGTGGCATCGCTTCTGCCGGAGGTCGTCATCCGTCACGGCCACGACATCGCCGCCGTCGCCGGGGTGCTCATGTTCGTCGGCCTGGCCGTGAGCAGCCACCCCGAGGCCTACAAGGTCCGGCGGTTCTTCGGTGCCATCTTCGCGGCCACCGTCCTCGTCGCCGGAGTGGTTGCAATTCTGGCCTTCCGGGTCTCGCTGCGCTGAGCTACTTCTTCCCGAAGACCGAGGCGATCGCGGTCTTCAGAGTCTCGCCCAGCATATGGCGCGCGTTTGGATCGCCCTTGAGCACGGCGGCGGCGTAGGCCTTCGCTTCCTTGAGCGTCACGTGCGGCGGCATCAGCGGCACCTCCGGATCGACGATGGCCTCCACCACCACCGGCCTGTCCGCGTGCAGTGCCACCTCCCACGTCCTCGCCACCTCTTCCGGCCGATCGACGCGCAGCCCCATCAAGCCCAGCGAGTCCGCGTAAGCGGCATAAGAAAAGTCGGGCAGCTTCTGGGCGGCGTCGAACTTGGGCTCCGCCGACTGCGCGCGCAATTCCCAAGTCACCATGTTGAGATCGCGGTTGTTCAACACCAGCACCACGAAGCGCGGGTCGCGCCACTCCTTCCAATACTTCTGCACGGTGATGAGCACGTTGAGCCCGTTCATTTGCATGGCGCCGTCGCCCGCGAGCGCGAAGACCGGCCGGTCGGGATAGGCAAACTTCGCCGCTACCGCATACGGCATCGCCGGCCCCATGGTGGCGAGGCTGCCGCTCAACGAGCCCATCATGCCTTTGCGAAAATCGAGATAGCGCGAATACCAGGTGGCGGTGCTGCCGGCGTCGGCGGTGAAGATGGCGCGGGCCGGCAGCCACTTGTTGAGCTCTTGAAAGACCAGCGCCGGATTCAACGGCTTTGCGGGCGCGGCGGCGGTGGCCGAGAGCGTCTCGCGCCACTCGCGCCTTCCGCTCTCCAGCTCTTGCCGGAAGGAGCGGTTGGGCTTGCGCTTCAAGTAAGGAAGCAAGGCGCGCAGCGTCTCGGCCGAGTCGCCCTCCAGCGCCACCTCCATTGGATAGCGGATACCTAGATTGCGGCCCTTGAGATCGATTTGCACCGCCCGCGCCTGACCCTCGCGCGGCAGGAACTCCGAATAGGGAAAGGTCGAGCCGACCATGAGCAGCGTGTCGCAGCTCTTCATCATGTCCCACGACGGCTTGGTGCCCAGAAGTCCGATGCCGCCGGTGCAGCCGGGCGTATCGTCGGGCAGCGCGGCCTTGCCCAACAAAGCCTTGGCGATGCCCGCGCCGAGGACGTCCGCGATCTGGATCACCTCGTCCGCCGCGTTCATCGCGCCCGCGCCGATGAGCATGGCCACTTTTTCTCCTGCGTTCAAAACCTCGGCGGCGCGCTTCAAGTCCTCCTCGCGCGGAATCACGCGCGGCGCGCAGTAGCCGACGCTGGAGTGGATGGTGTTGTGCTCGTGCGGCGGCGCGGGCACCGCCTCCATGTCTTGAAGGTCCTTGGGAATGATCACGCAGGTGACGCACTTCTCGGAGAGCGCGATGCGGAAGGCGCGATCGACGGCGTGGCGCACCGCTGCGACGTTGGTCACGGTGGTGATGTAGTTGCGCGCCACGTCCTTGAAGAGCGTCTGGAGATCGACCTCTTGTTGGTACGACCCACCAAGAGCCGTCGTGGCTGCCTGGCCGACGATGGCGACGACCGGCATGTGATCGGTGTCGGCGTCGTAGAGGCCGTTCAGGAGGTGAATGGCGCCGGGGCCGGAGGTCGCGAGGCAAACGCCCACTTCGCCGGTGAACTTGGCGTGCGCGCCCGCCATGAACGCGGCCAGCTCTTCGTGGCGGGTCTGGATGAACCTGGGCCCTTCGTTGCCGGCGTGCTCGAAACCGGCGGTGATGCCGTTGATGCCGTCTCCCGGGTAGCCGAAGACCCGCGTGACACCCCATGCGCCAAGGCGTTCGTGAATGAAGTCGCCAACGGTTTTCGCCATGAAGTAACGGTAGGCACCTGCCCAGCATCCAACACGGAATGGACGACCGCTTGCCAAGTCGCTCGAAGTTTGTCTTTCATTCGCCCGCTCGTTCGCGCTCGAAAAGCGAACTGCTCCGCGACCTTCCGTCGCTGCGACAAACGGCACGCTTCTCTCTGAGCATCGGCTTCGGTACCACCTGCCGCACGCCCGGCTAGAGCCGGGACCTCGATGGAACGGGCATGAGCGCACTCTTCAAGCCGTCTGCGAACACGGGCTTCCGCGTGGCGATCTTCGCGCTCGCGCTGCTCGGCGGCGGCGGACTCATCGCCGGGCCGATGATCTACGTACGCACTCCGTTCTTCACCCAGCAGCAGGATCCGATCGATCAGCCGGTGCAGTTCGACCACCGCCACCACGTCGGCGACGAAGGCATCGACTGCCGCTACTGCCACTACCTGGTCGAGAAGACGCAGTGGGCGGGCGTTCCACCCACCAGCCTCTGCCTCAACTGCCACGAGCAGGTGTGGAACAAGAGCCCCAAGCTCGCGCCGGTGCGCGAGAGCTACTTCGCCGACCGTCCCATCGTCTGGAACAAGGTCAACAAGCTTCCGCACTTCGTCTACTTCAACCACTCCATCCACGTGAAGCAAGGCGTCGGCTGCGTGACTTGCCACGGCCGCATCGACGAGATGGCGGCGGTGGAGAAGGCGCAGCCGCTGACCATGGGCTGGTGCCTGGAGTGCCACCGCCAGCCTGAACGATTCCTCCGGCCGCGAGAAGAGATCACCAGCATGACCTGGAAGCCGAAAGGCGACCAGCTCGCGCTCGGACGCGACTTGAAAGAGCAGTACCACGTGCAAACACGGACGAGCTGCTCCACATGCCACCGCTGAAGCTTCCAGTCTTTCAAGATTCGGCGCCTGCCGAAGGTGACGGCGACCGCCCGTGGCGCAGCCTCGGCGAGAAGGCTTCGCGGCCCGAGCCGTCGCGCGAATTGGGCGAGCAAGCTCCTCCGCTGGAAGCTTCGCGCCGCAGCGTCTTGCAGATGCTGGGCGCGAGCGCGGCCTTTGCCACCATGGCCGGCTGCTTCAAGCCGCCGGACGAGAAGATCCTTCCTTATACGAAGCAGCCGCCGGAAGTGACTCCGGGCATTCCAAGTCACTATGCGACCAGCAGCACCTTGGACGGCCGCGCCACCGGATTGCTCGTCACCAGCAACGAAGGCCGGCCCACCAAGATCGACGGCAGCCCGGAGCACTCTTCGTCCGGCGGCGGCGCGGGCGTGCTCGAGCAGGCCGCGCTGCTCTCGCTCTACGATCCGCAGCGTTCGAAGGTCTTCAAGTACAAGTCGCAGCCGCGCTCCATGCACGACTTCCTCGCGGCCACCGCGGCCAACGGGAAGAGCCTTCAGCAAACCGCTGGCGCGGGCCTGCGCTTCTTGATGGAGCCCAGCTCGTCTCCGCTGCTCTTGCGCATGCGCGAGCGCGTGCTCGAGCGCTATCCGAAGGCGAAGTTCGTCACCTGGAGCGCCATTCCGCTGCAGCGAATCCACGACGGCGGCGTGCTGGCGTTTGGCGCGCCGTACGACACGCGGCTCGATCTCTCCAAGGCCTCCGTCGTCTGCTCGCTCGACGCCGATCTGCTCTCGGCGATGCCGGGGACCATCGCGCAGATGCGGCAGTGGGCTGAAAAGCGCGACCCTGAAAACCCCATGGGGCGGCTCTACGCGGTGGAGACGAATCTCACCGTGACGGGCATGAACGCCGACCACCGGCTGCGCATGAAGCCCTCGCAGGTCGAGCACTTCGGGCTCGCGCTCCTGGGCCGCCTCGCGCAGCGCGTTCCGGCCCTGGCGCAGTACGCGCCGCTGGCCAGCAAATATGAGCTGGACGCCGCGCAGTCGCGCTTCGCCAACGCGCTGGCCAAGGATCTGGTGAAAGCCGGCAAAGGCGCGCTGGTGGCGGCCGGGCCGCGTCAGCCTGCAATGCTGCACGCCGCCGCGCACGCCATCAACGCTGCCCTGCAGAGCGACTGCGCAAAGCTTGCGAAGCCCGTCCTTCACGACACCGACGCCGGCCCGCGCGCGCTGCTCTCGCTCACGCAGGAGATGCGCGCAGGCGCGGTCGACACGCTGGTCATCACCGCCTGGAACCCGGTCTACGGCGCGCCGTTCGATCTCAACTTCGGCAAGGCGCTGTCGCAGGTGAAGAGCTCGGTCTATCGGTCGCTGTACGAAGACGAGACCTCGACCCGGGCCGGCTGGACGCTGCCCGCGCTGCACCCCCTCGAGACCTGGGGAGACGCCCGCGCCCACGACGGCACGGTCAGCTTCGTGCAGCCGCTCATCGCTCCTTTGTATGGCGGCATGACCGAGGTGGAGGTGCTCGCCTCGTTCCTGGGCGAAGGCGACCGCACTACCTACACGCAGCTGCGCGACTACTGGCGCACCAAGAGTCCCGACGCGTTCGAGATGACCTGGGAGAAGTGGCTGGCCGACGGCTTCATCGACGGCACCGCCACCGAGGCCGAGACGCCGGCCGTCAAGCACGACGCGATCCTTGCCGAAGCAAACAAAGCCCGGGCCGCGGCCAGCGGCGTCGAGATCAACATCGTCCCCGATTACAAGGTCTGGGACGGCCGCTTCGCCAACAACGCCTGGCTGCAAGAGCTGCCCGATCCGGTCACCAAGACCACCTGGGAAAATCACGCCCGCATCAGCCCGGCCTTCGCGGCGAAGCTGGGCGTCGAGAACGGCGATTTGGTGGACCTGGGCCTGCGCGGTCCGCCGGCGCAAGGTCCGGTGGTGATCGAGCCGGGCCACGCCGACGACTGCGTCACCGTCGCCATGGGTTACGGCCGCAGCGGCCCCGGCGAAGAGCTGGCCAAGGGTCTGGGCTTCGACACGGCGACCCTGCGCCACAGCGACACGCCCTGGATGGACACCGGCCTCACCGTCGTCGTCACCGGCGGCAAGTCGCCCATTGCGCAGACGCAAGAGCACCACTCCATGGAGGGGCGCCTCATCGCGGTGAGCACCACGCTCGCCAGGTTGCCGAAGGCGAAGGAGCGCCTGGAAGAAGAGCGCGGCGTGCCGTTGACGTATCACCAGCCGGTCGCCTATCCGGGCCACCGCTGGGGCATGACCATCGACCTGGGAAAGTGCACCGGCTGCAACGCCTGCATGGTGGCCTGCCAGTCGGAGAACAACATCTCCGTCACTGGAAAAGACGGCGTCATCCGCAGCCGCGAGATGCACTGGATTCGCGTCGACCGCTACTTCACCGGCGACGAGAACGACCCGGGCGTCGTCTTCCAGCCTTTGATGTGCGTGCACTGCGAGAGCGCGCCCTGCGAGTACGTCTGCCCCGTCAACGCCACCGTCCACAGCGACGAAGGCTTGAACGAGATGGTCTACAACCGCTGCGTCGGCACCCGCTACTGCTCGAACAACTGCCCGTACAAGGTCCGCCGCTTCAACTTCTTCAACTACACGGGCAACTTCTCCGAGACGGAGAAGATGGTCTTCAACCCCGACGTCACCGTCCGCTCGCGCGGCGTGATGGAGAAGTGCACCTACTGCGTGCAGCGCATCGAGCGCATGCGCATCACCACCCGCGTGCAGGAGCGCGCCATGCGCGACGGCGACGTGGTGACGGCCTGCCAGCAGGCGTGTCCTTCGACGGCCATCGTCTTCGGCGACCTGAACGACGAGACCTCCAAGGTGTCGAAGCTCGCCCGCGAAGAGCGCCGCTACGACCTGCTGCACGAGCTGGGCACGAGGCCCCGCACCGGCTATCTGGCCCGCGTGATGAACCCCAACCCGGAGCTCGCATAATGGCAACGCCGCGCCAGATGCTCGAGCCCGAGCCGCTCATCACCGGGCACCACGACGACGGCACGCTCAACAAGACGCTGCTGCAGTTCATCTGGAACAAGGCCGGGCGAGGCTGGTTCGCGCTCTTGTTCGTGGGCCTCGCGGGCACCGGCCTGTTGAGCGCGGCCGTGGCCGTGACCATCGCCAAGGGAATCGGAACCTGGGGCAACAACATCCCCATCGGCTGGGCCTTCGGCATCACCAACTTCGTCTGGTGGATCGGCATCGGCCACGCCGGCACGCTGATCAGCGCGGTGCTGCTGCTCTTCCAGCAGAAATGGCGCACCAGCATCAACCGGTTTGCCGAGGCCATGACGCTCTTCGCGGTCATGCAGGCCGGGCTCTTTCCAGTGCTCCACACCGGCCGGCCCTGGTTCGCCCTCTATTGGCTGTTCCCCTACCCGTCGACCAATCATATCTGGCCGCAGTTCAAGTCGCCGCTGATGTGGGACGTCTTCGCGGTCAGCACTTACTTCATCACTTCCTTGCTCTTCTGGTACCTGGGCTTGATCCCCGACCTGGCGTCCTTGCGCGACAGCTCCACCAGCAAGCGCGCGCGCATCGTCTACGGCGTCTTCGCGCTCGGCTGGCGCGGCAGCGCCCGGCATTGGCACCACTACAAGATCGCTTATTTACTCCTGGCCGGCCTCGCCACCCCGCTCGTCCTCTCGGTTCACACCATCGTCTCGTGGGACTTCGCGGTCTCCATCCTCCCCGGCTGGCACACCACGGTCTTTCCGCCCTATTTCGTTGCCGGGGCAGTCTTCTCCGGCTTCGCCATGGTGCTGACGCTGATCATCCCGGCGCGCAAATTCATGGGCTTCAAGCACGTGGTGACGCTCCGGCACCTCGATGCGATGTCCAGGGTATTGCTCTGCACCGGTTTGATCGTCGCCTACGGATACCTGATGGAGCACTTTGCCGCCTGGTACAGCGGCAACGAGTTCGAGAGCCATGTCTTCTTCAGCTCCCGGCCCCACGGTCAGTTCTGGTGGGCCTACTACCTGCAAATGTTCTGCAACGTGGCCGTGCCGCAAGTCTTCTGGTTCCGGCGCGCGCGCAAGAACATAGCGGTGCTCTGGATCGGATCGGTGCTGGTCAACGTCGGCATGTGGTTCGAGCGCTTCAACATCATCGTCACCTCGCTGCAGCAGGATTTCATTCCGTCCAACTGGGCAACCTTCTCGCCGACCTGGGTGGACCTGAGCCTCTACGTCGGCACCATCTGCTTCTTCGGAACGCTCTTCCTGCTCTTCCTCAAGTTCATTCCGGCCATCGCCTTGAGCGAAGTCAAAGAGATTCGCCACGAGATGCACTCGGCCGAGCCGATGACTGAATTGGAAGGAGCGAAGCCGTGAGTGAGCCCGTAAAAGGCCTCAAGCGCTTCGTGCTCGGCGAGTTCATCACTCCCGAAGCCTGCGTCGATGCGGCCCGCAAGCTGCGCGTCTCGGGCGTGCAAGGCCTCGACGCTTATTCGCCCTATCCATTGCACGGCATCGACGAAGCGTTGGAGCTTCCGCGCAGCAAGGTGCCGTTGGTGGCTTTGATCTGCGGCGTCGGCGGAGCCGCCAGCGGTTATCTGATGCAGTGGTGGATGAACGCCGTGAACTATCCCATCAACGTGGGCAACCGGCCCATGCACGGCTTCTGGACCAACATCCCCATCACCTTCGAGTGCGGCATTCTCGGCGCCGTGCTCTCCATCTTCTTCGGCTCGGTCTTCGGCTTCTTCGGCCTGCCCAAGCCGTATCATCCGGTCTTCGAGTCCGAGCGCTTCCGCACCGCCAGCCTGGACCGCTTCTGGATCAGCGCCGAGACCGACAGCGACGAGAACGTGCCCGGGCTGGAAGAGTCGTTCCGCCAGGTGGGCGCGCACAAGATCCACACCGTGGTGGAGAACGTATGAGGAGCATCGCAGCCATTGCCCTCGTGCTCTGCACCGCCGCGTGCTTCGACACCACGGTCTTCGACCCGATGGAGCGGCAGCCGAAGATGAAGTCGTTTGCCGCCAACGCCCAGTTCGAGGACGGCCGGGCCATGCGCTGGCCGCCGGCCGGGACCGTCCCGCGCGAGAAGCAGACCATGCATCCGGAGATCACCGCCGGCCGCGATCGCGACGGCAAGCAAGTCACTGCCATTCCTATCGCAGTCACTCGCGAGCTGATGGACAAAGGCCGCAAGTCCTTCGACATCCAGTGCGCCGTCTGCCACGGCCTCGCCGGAGACGGCTTCAGCCCGGTGGCCACGCAGATGTCGCTGCGTCCGCCGCCCAGCCTGCACAAGCTGCACAACCCGGCGCCGGCGCACATCTTCGAGGTCATCAGCGAAGGCTTCGGCCTCATGCCTTCCTACTCGGCGCAGCTGGACGTCACCGAGCGCTGGGCGGTGGTCGCCTACGTGCAAGCCTTGCGGCGCAGCCAGGCCGCGGCCGTGACCGACGCGCCTCCTGAAATCCAGGCGAAGCTCGCGAAGGAGTCGCCGTGAGCCACGAAGTCCACGAACTGCCCGAGACCAACCTGCCGCGCTTCGCCGGCGGGCGGACGCTGATGCTGGGCGGCGCGGTCGTGGGCGTCATCGGCCTTCTCGCGACCGCGCTGTTGGGCATGCGCGCCCCGCGCGAGACGCTCTTCGCCTACCTCATCGCTTTCATCTACTGGCTGGGCCTGAGCATCGGCGCCATGACGCTGGTGCTCTCCAATCACATCGCCGGCGCCCGCTGGAACGTGAGCGTTCGCCGGCTGGGAGAGACGCTGGGCTCGGTGGTGCCGCTCTTCGCGCTGCTCTTCCTTCCGCTCTTGCTGGGCGCCAGGTACGTCTGGTTCTGGGTCGCGCCCGACCCTTCGCTCTCCGAAGAGATGTTGAGGATGCTTGACCACAAGGCGCCGTACCTGAACCTGACGTCGTTCACCATCCGCGCGGCGGTCTACTTCATCATCTGGACTACCTACGCGCTGCGGCTGCGCTGGCTCTCCGTCCAGCAGGACGCTTCGGGCGACCCCGAGCTGACGCGGAAGATGCGCTCCATCTCGCCGCTGGGCCTCTTGCTCTTCATGCTCTCGATGACCTTCGCGGCCTTCGACTGGCTGATGTCGCTGCAGCCCACCTGGTACTCGACCATCTTCGGCCTCTACATCTATGCGGGCGCCTTCGTGGCCTCCATGGCGATGGTCTGCCTGATCGTCACCGGCCTGCGCGCGGCGCAGACGCCGTGGGGCAAGCTGTTGACCGTCGATCAGCAGCACAACCTGGGCAAGTACCTCTTCGCCTTCATCGCCTTCTGGGCCTACATGGCCTTCTCGCAATACATGCTCATCTGGGCCGGCAACCTGCCCGAAGAGCTGATCTGGATCGTCAACCGCAGCAAGGGCGTGTGGCGGCCAATCGGGCAGTTCATCCTGGTGGGCCACTTCCTCATCCCCTTCTTCCTCTTGCTCTCGCGCGACTTGAAGCGCAGCCCGCAGCGGCTGGCCGCGGTCGCCGTCTGGGTGCTGGCGGTCCACTATGTCGATCTCTACTGGGTGGTGATGCCGGCCATCGACCCGAACGCCATCGGCTTCTCCCTCGCGCACGTCACCGCCTTCATCGGCGTCGGCGGTCTCTCGGTCGCGGTCACGGCGGCCTTGCTCCGCGGCGCGCCGCCGGTGCCGGTCAAGGATCCCTACCTGGAAGATTCACTGCGGTACGTGCAGCCATGAGCCACCAGCCCTCTCACTCGACCGAGCATCTCAGCCCGCCGCAGGCGCAGGCGGAAGAGTCGATTCGCTGGGACCTGGTGGTCAGCGTCGGCGTGGGCGCCATCATCCTCTTCACCGTCGCCACGCTCATCGCCTGGCGCTTCATGGTGCATCGCGAGTTCGAGCTGCAGACCGGCGGCGCGCTGGGAATTCCGCGGCAGATCGGCCAGGCCGAGATCGGCATCGTCGACCAGGTGCCGTTCGACGTGACGCGCGCCTATCAAACCTATCGCGATGATCGCAATGCCCGCCTCGAGAGCTGGGGCTGGGTCGACCGCAAGGCCGGCCTCGTCCACATGCCCATCGAAGAGGCCATGGACCGCGTCGTGAAGGAGGCGAAGAAGTGATCTCGCTCCTGGCCATCGCGCTCGCCGCTGCCGCCGCGCCCTCCGACAGCGTGGACGTCGTCGAGCAATTGGGCGGCTTCGTCGCCGACGCCAACTTCCTGGACAGCGACGGCAACCACGTGCGGCTGCGCGACGTGGCCGCGCGCGGCAAGCCGGTGGTGCTCACGCTGATCTACTTCGACTGCCCCATGCTCTGCAGCCTGGTGCAGAAGGGCATCATCAAAGGTTTGAACGAAACGGATCTGCAGCTGGGCAAAGAGTATGCCGGCCTCACCGTCAGCTTCTCTCCCAAAGACACCTATCCCGAAGCGCGCCTGCGCCAGGGCAGCTACTTGCAGACCCTCGCGCACGCCGAGAAGGCGCGGCCCGACGATTGGCCTTATTTGATTGGCTCCGCCGAATCCATTCGTACCCTGGCGGACTCAGTCGGTTTCCATTACCGCTGGGACAAAGAGGAGCAGCTCTTCGAGCACCCGGCGGTGAGCATGGTGCTGGGTCCGGACGGCAAGATCTCCCGCTATCTCTATGGAGTGGAGCAGAACCCGCGCGACTTGAAGCTGGCCATCTTGGAGGCCGGCCAGGGCCGCGTCGGCACCACCCTGGATCGCGTCATCCTGCGCTGCTTCAAGTACGATCCCTCGAGCAAGAAGTATCACTTCTACGTCATCGGAGCGCTGCGGCTGGGCTCCGGCTTCTTCGCGGTGGCGCTCGCCGGATTTCTGGGCGTGTTGTGGTGGCGTGAGTCAAAGAAGAAGGCAAAAGCATGAACGAGCTTCTGCGCAGACTCTTGTTTTTGCCCGACCAGGCGTCGACGTTCGCGCGCGACCTGGATCAGCTGCACTACTTCGTCATCATCACCACCTTCATCATGTCTTCCGCGGTCGGCCTCACCGCCGTGGCGTTCTTTGCCCGCTACCGCCGCCGCTCCGAGACGCAGACCACGCCGCACATCGAGCCTCCCTGGTGGATGGAGGCCGGCTTCGTCACCGTGCCGCTCTGCTTCTTCCTGCTCTGGTTCTTCCTCGGCTTCCACGAGTTCGTGCGCCAGCAGACGCCGCCGTCGGACTCGATGGACGTCTACGTGATGGCGAAGAAGTGGATGTGGAAGTTCGCCTATCCGGACGGGCCCAACAGCATCAACGTGCTGCGCGTTCCGGCAGGCCGCAACGTGCGCCTGCTCATGACCTCGCGCGACGTCATCCACTCCTTCTACGTGCCGGAGTTCCGCACCAAGAAGGACGTGCTGCCGGGCCGCTATTCGCAGGTGTGGTTCAACGCCACGACCCCGGGCCGCTATCAGATCCTCTGCGCCGAATATTGCGGCGCCGGACACTCGATCATGCGCGGAGAGGTCATTGTCCTGAAGCCGCAAGAGTATGAAGACTGGCTGGCGCAGCAGAAGCGCAGCGTGCTGGTCGCCCGCCA
>DATBAA010000650.1:0-2995 GCA_036271755.1 Myxococcales bacterium
TCTGGGAAGTGGCCACCAGCTGCGTGGTCTATCGCGGCCCGGACGGGAAGTTCTGATGCCGCTGCCCGATCGCAAAGCGCAGGCCCCGGACAGAGCGGCGCTGGCGCAGGCGATCGAGCAGTTCCTGCTCGCCTCCGGCGCGGAGTTGGACGCCGAGACGCGCGGCACGCCGGAGCGGGTGGCCAAGGCTTTCAGCGAAGACCTGATCGACGGCTACGGGCGCGATCCGGTGACCACCTTGCGCAGCTCGCTGGTGCCCGCCCCGCGCAAGGGAGAGCTGGTCATCGCCTCGCAGCTCGACTTCCACGCCATGTGTCCGCACCACCTGCTGCCCTACAAAGGCATGGCCGCGGTGGGCTACGTGGCCGACCAGTGGCTGGTCGGCTTCGGCAAGATCGCCGAGGCGGTCGACGCCTTGTCACACCGGCTGATTCTCCAAGAGACGCTCGTGCACCGTCTCTGCGACGCCGTGATGGAGGCGTTGTCGCCGCTGGGCGCGGGGGTCATCATCACCGCCGAGCACGGCTGCATGCAGGTGCGCGGCCCGAAGCGACGGCAGAGCCGCATCACCGTCGAGGCGTTCGCAGGGACCTTCGAAAAGGACAGCGAACTGAGAACCTCTCTGGCCCGCAGGGCGGAGGATTGAAATGGACTTCACCCTCATCAGCGGGTTCCGGCCGGAGCCCCTGTCACTCATCATCGCGCTTCCCTTGATGGCCGCCGCATTGGGGCTGGGCTTCTGCTCGGCCCGCCTCGCCCACCTGGTCCGCAACGACCCGGCGGAGAACCCCTTTCCGCTCGGCGGGCCCACTCCCGAAGGCGTCCGCCCGACGTTCGCGCGGCTGAAGATGCTCGCCTCCTGGCTGGGCTACTTCGTGGCCACGGTGATGATCGTCATCGCCTCCAGCGGCCGCGTGCCTTGGTGGTGAGGCTGCTCGCGCCGGTTGATCTGCTGGTCATCGGCGCGGTTCCCATCGCCTTCTTCTCCGCAAAGCTGCTGCGGTCGGTCGACCGGGAATTCGGCCACAAGCCGCTCGCGCTCATCGCCGCGCCGCCGCGGCGCTGGACGCCCGCCGGCCGGCTCAAGTTCGCCGCGGCGTTCCTGGGCGGCTGCATCGCCTCTTCGATGTTCGCCCTCTGGGCCAGCGCCCGCTTCTTCTGATGAACCGGTGGTAGAGTTGGCTGCAGGTGATCGCGCCGCGCGATCCACGGAGATGCAACGTTGGATTTCTCGTGCATAGATTGTCCGACGCGGTACTCTTTCGGCGAGGCGTGCATCGTCGTTGGAATCGCTCTCGTCTTTGGGGTGGCCGCGGTGGTTCTCTTGCGCTCAGCCCAGCGCGACGAAGGCGAAAATGCCTATTCGATTAAGCGAACCCCGTCTGGCTTCAGGCCTTGGCGGCGTGGCGTGAAGTCGATGCTCGCTTCGGCTTGCGTCGCGGCCGGCGGAATGCTCGTGAGCTTCTTGGTTTACGACGGCGTGAACTTCTACTGATGAGCGGGCTTTGTGTTGTGACGGGGGCCTCGCGCGGGATCGGGCGCGAGATTGCGCTGGAACTCAAGAAAGCTGGGTTTCGCATCGCGGCCTGCGCTTCGACGCTGGTTCCGGACGTGGCCGATGCGTTCAACGCGCGCTGTGACGTGAGCGATGAAGAGCAGGTGAAGACGTTCTTTGCCCAGGCCGGCAAGCCCGAAGCGGTGGTGCTCAATGCGGGGGTCCTCGAGCGCGGGCCCATCGAGGCGTTCACCGCCGCGCAGTTCGACAAGGTCCTGGGCGTCAACCTGCGCGGAGCGTTCCTCTGCGCGCGCGAGGCGTTCCGGCTGGGCGCGAAGCGCATCGTCGCGGTGGGCAGCATCAGCGGAACGCTGGGCACCGCGCAGTCGGCCGCCTACAACGCGAGCAAGTGGGGCCTGACCGGCCTGATGAAGTCGCTGGCCGAAGAGGGACGCGAACGCGGCATCTTCTGCGCCACCGTCCTGCCCTCCGGCGTCGACACCGCGATGCTGAAGAAAACGCCTTTTCCGCCCGTGATGCAGCCGCAAGACCTCGCCCGCGTGGTTAGATACCTCTGCACAGAAGCGCCGTTCGCAATGACGGGCAGCGCGGTCGAGGTGTTTGGATGACGTTGCCGGAAGAGCTTGCCGCACTTGGTCTGCAGGTGGCAGCGGTCGAACCGTACTCGCGCGACGAGAGCGGCCTCGCGAGCTACGAGCCCACCGCGGCCGTCACCGCGCGCGACGTAGCCGACGTGCAGCGGGTGATGAGGTTCGCGCACGAGCGCAAGATCATCGTCGTCCCGCGCGGCGCCGGCAGCGGCAAGAGCGGCGGCGCGCTGGCCACCCGCGGCGGCATCGTGCTCTCGCTGGAGAAGCTGAACAGCATCGTCGAGATCTCCAAGCCCGACATGGTGGTGGTGGTCCAGCCGGGCGTCATCCTCGAGACCCTGCAGAAGGCCGTCGAGGCGGAGGGCCTGTTCTATCCGCCTGACCCGAACTCGCAGGCGGTCTGCTCCATCGGCGGCAACCTCGCGCACAACGCCGGCGGCCCGCGCGCGCTCAAGTACGGCGTCACCCGCGACTACGTCCTGGGCCTCAAGGCGGTGCTGCCCAACGGCGACCTCATCAAGTGCGGCCACCGCAGCTGGAAGGGCGTGGCCGGCTACGACCTGACCCAGCTCATCGTCGGCAGCGAAGGCACGCTGGCCATCATCGTCGAGGCGACCCTCAAGCTGCTGCCGCTGCCCAAGGCCGCGGCCACCATGCTGGCCTTCTTCCCCGACGAGGCAAAGGCGGCGTTGGCGGTGCAGAAGATCTTCGGCGCGGGCCTCTTGCCGCGAGCTTGTGAATTGCTCGACGGCACCACCATCCAGGCCGTCAGCGCCAAGGCGCCCTTCAAGTTTCCCGAAGGCGTGGGCGGCGCGCTCATCATCGAGCACGACGGCAACGATCCGGACGCGGTGATGAACGAGCTCGCGGCCAGCGGCGAGCAGTGCAC
>DATBAA010000651.1:0-1706 GCA_036271755.1 Myxococcales bacterium
CTGGCGGCCCGGGCGGAGTCGCTGCCGGGCGGCGAGCAGCTGGGAGATCTGCGCAAGGGCATCACGGCGCGGCTGGGGTTCGACCCGTTCACGCGCGAAGGATTGCTCGCGGCCGGCATCGACCCCGATCGCGCGGCGGCCATCGGCCTGCTCGCGCCGGGCAAGCCCGCAGACCTGATCGTGGCCGTGCCGCTCACCAACGCGGACCTCTTCATGGAGACCGCGCAACGGCTGGCCGTGGAGCGCTCGGGATACACGCCCGCCGGCGAGGGCACGCGGCAGGCCAAGGTCTTCGCCCGCGGCAACGGTCAGCTGGGCATCGCGGTGGTGCGCGGCTACGGGCTGATCACGCGCGGCGCCGACGCGGGAGCGCTCATCTCGCAGGCGGCGGCGCGCAAGCCGGAGGAGACGCTGGCGCGCAGCGAGGGCCTGAAGGCGGCGCGCAGCAAGCTCGGCGGAGGACAGGACTTCCTCATCTACGCGCCCAAAGGCAGCCCGTTTCCCGCGCAATATGGAGCGCCGCCGCTGCCGGGAGATCTCGCGTTGTCCATCGCCCCTTCCGCGCAGGGGCTGGCGCTGCGGCTCATCGCGCAGATGCCGCCGGACGCGGCCGCCAAGGCGCAGGCCGTGCTGCCGGGCGGCGGCGCGTGGCTGTCAGGGCTGTTGCCCGCCGAGGCGCCCGTCAAGGCACGGATGGGCGTGGCCGCGCCGCAGCTGCTCAGCCTGCTGATGAAGGTGCCGCAGCTGGTGCCGCTCTTGGAGAAGGCCGACCTGGGCGAGCTGTTTGCCTCGCTCGCTCCCGGAGCTTCGCTCTCGCTGGGCGTCGAGAAGACCGCCAACCTGGCTCAGATCGTCGACTACGGCCTCGACTGGCGCCGCAAGAGCCCGTTCGACACCGTCCAGCTGGTGGCGCTGGCGGAGGTGGCCGACGAAGCGCGCTTCACCAAGGCCATCGACGCGCTGCTGCCGCGGCTGCCCGCGCTGGGCATGCAGGCCGTGCGCACCGGCGATGATGTTCAGGTGAATTATTCGGGTGGCAAGGGCGCGCTCTTCGGCTGGCGCAAGCTCGAGGGAAAGACCGTCGCCTACGTCCTGGGCGGAGCCTTGAAGCCCGAGGATCTGAAGCGCGCCGCTGCCGACAAGAGCCCCGAAGCCGCCGTGCTGGCGCAGAACGCTGGCGCCGCCGCCCGCGCCGACTTCAGCAAGCTCTACGATGCCGTCCACGCGCTGCCGCCGGAGTCGTTCGGCAGCGGCCCGCAGGCCTACGTGACGCGCTCGCTCCTGGGGCAGGTGGTCGACCCGCTGCGGCCGGTGCGGGTGACTTTGGGAGTGATGGCCGGCGCCACCAGCCTGGACGCGACGCTCGATCTGGAGCTGGTCGCTCCGTGACGGAGCTCGCCGCGTCCCTGCGCGCCGTCGAGAAGCGCTATCCGCCCCGCGAGCCGGGAGCAGCGCCGCAGCAGCTCTTCGACGGCTTGGACCTGGACATCGAGCGCGGCGAGCTCGTGGCCATCGAGGGCCGGAGCGGCAGCGGCAAGTCGACGCTGCTGCACATCCTGGGCGGGCTCGACCGGCAGTTCAAAGGCGAGGCGCAGGTCTTCGGAAAGTCCCTGCGCGGCCTGTCCGACAACCAGCTGGCGGCGCTGCGGCACCAGCAGCTGGGCTTCGTCTTCCAGAGCTTCAACCTCTTGCCGGGGCTGTCGGCC
>DATBAA010000652.1:0-6668 GCA_036271755.1 Myxococcales bacterium
GTTCCACCTGGTGGCGTTTGCCTGGGTCTTCTTCCGCGCGCCGTCGCTGGGCTCCGCGGCCTTCATCCTGTCGCGCATTCCGCGGCTGCGGCCCGGCGCGGGAGATTGGCTTTTGGGCATGTACTGGTACCAGCTGCTGCCCATCGGAGCCGCGGTCGCGGTGCTGCTGCTCACCGAGTGGCGCCCGGTCCGCGAGGCTCTGTTGCGTCTCTTTCCGGCCGCGCCCCAGCCGGTGCGCTACTGCGTCTACTACGCCGGCGCGCTGGCAGTGCTCTTCTCCTCAGCGGGCGCTCCGCGGCAGTTCATCTACTTCCAGTTCTAGGGGCAAGCCGTGCTTCGCCTTCTGCTCAGGCTTCTGCTCTTCGCCCTGCCCATCGCCGCGCTCTTTGCCGCGCTGGAGTGGAAGCTGCGCAGCGTGCCCACCAGCTTCTCCGTGCAGCAGGCGGTGCTGCGGGAGCGCGCCGCGACGGCCGAGGTGCTGGTGGTGGGCTCCTCGCACGAGCACTACGGCTTCTATCCGCCCGCGCTCGGCTGTCCCGCGGTGAACCTCGCCAACGTCAGCCAGAGCCTGGAGCTGAGCGCGCGCATCGCCGAACGGGTGGAGCTGCCGAAGCTGCGCCAGGCGGTGTTCGGGCTCTCGTACTTCTCGTTCGGCTACCGGCTCAGACAGTCGTCCGAGAAGTGGCGGATGGGCTTCTACGAACACTACTTCGGCGTCCGCGAGGAGACGGGCGCGGTGCGCTTGCCGCAGCTCTCGGACTTCAGCGTGGCTGCGCTCTACGATGCCGGCACGGCCTGGTATGTGCTGCATCATCAAGAGCCGGAGGGCGCGGTGGGCGACGGCGGCTGGCAGGAGGCCAAGAGCCGCGCAAATCTGGACGACGACGCGGCGGCCGCGCGGCGGGTGGCGGGTCACGAGGCGTCGATCGACGACGCCTTCCGCCCCGGAAACGTCGCGGTCGCGCACCGGGCGATCCAGCTGCTCGAAGCCAGGGGAGTGCGGGTCACGTTCGTCTTCCTGCCCGTGCACGAGAGCTACCGCCGGCGGTTCGACCCCGAGACCTTGCGCAAGAACGGCAAAGACCTCGCGCGCGCGCTCGAAGGCACGCGCGCGCGGGTGCTCGACTACCAGGCGGATCCGCGCTTCGGGCCGGGCGACTTCGTCGACTTCGACCACCTGGGCCCGGGCGGCGCGCGGAAGCTGACGCGCATCTTGTCCGCGGATCTGGGCTGCCCGTGAAGGCCGCTACTTCAGCTCGACCATCACCGCGCTGGCCTCGCCCTTGACCAGCTCTTCGTAGTGGATGCGCCCCTTCGGGCTGAACTTGGTGAAGCCGAAGGTGTGCGGGTTCATCTGCGTCTTGCCGTCCGGGGTGATCGACGCGAGCGTGCCCTCGGCGGTGTAGACGACCACCACGTCGTTGCGGTGGAAGTGCAGCGGCGTCTTCTTGTCCTTCTGCCAAGTGTACCGCCACACCGTCACGCGGTCGTTCTCCAGCAGCTTCTCGATGCCCGGCCGGTCGAACGGCGCGCGCAAGTTCTTCGGATTGGGCAGCGCGCCTTCAGGGGGCGCCAACAGATCGATGATGATCGACCGGCCAGTGGCGGCCAGCGGCTCACCCTGCTTCACGAAGCGCGCATTCTTTGCGTTCAGGTCGACCACCACCGCGTCGTGCGAATGCGCGGAAGAGTCGGTGCCGTCGGCGACGGCTACTTTTTGGTTCGAGAGAATCGAGGAGAGCGCGATGAGCAGAGCCAGGGTCATGCGCGCCAGTTTAATGAGCTACTTCGCGAAGCGGTAGCGGCCCTGCTTGTCCACCGAGACCTTGGGCGGAACGTGGTCGCGCTCGAACCAGTCGTAGCCCTCCTTCAAGTTCCGCCAGAACGCCGCCTGCGCCGGCTGGCTCGCGGCCAGCGCAGCCGTCCTCGCGTCCGTCATTCGCGCGGGAAACGACTGCAGCGGAATCTCGGCGCCGCCAAAGTCCTTGCTGGCCACCGCGATGACATAGAGCTCTTCAATCAACGGGTCGGTGATGGGCAGGCAGCCGATGGTGACGCAGTTGCCGTGCACGAAGACATCGCCGCCCAGCGGCCTGCGGCCCAAAATCTTGTCCGAGGCGTTCGGGTAGCTGACTCGCAACGAGAGGTGGAACTGGCTGCGCGGATTGAAGGCGCTGATGACGTAGAAGCCCTCCGGCACCTGCTCGTCACCCTCGTGCCGCTTGGGACCCGGACCGCCCGACGACGCGCAGATGGGATAGGTCTTCACCAGGACGAAGCCCGAATCCGCCAGCGCCCACAGCTCCAGCTCGCGCTCGCGTTTGAAGGCCCGCAGCAGGATCTGCCGCGGCGGATAGGGCACGCCGCGCTCGCGGAAGAGCGCCTTCGCCGCCGCCTCGTGCTGTTCGAACGCCGCGCGCACCCGCGGCTCGGTCAGCTGCTGCTGCAAGAAGCCGGCGGCGAGCAGCAGGGCGAGCATCAGCGGGGGCTCTCCGTTTCCTCGCGGTCGACCGGCGGCTGGCGCATCTTCGTGTACGAGTAGAACGACGAGAAGAGAAAGAAGGTCCAGATGATCGCCAGCGAAGACCAGGCGAGCTTCCGCGGCGGCGCCGGCTTCTCCTCGACCGCGAGATCCTTTTGCAGGACGCGGCGCAAGGCCACGATGCCGGCGACGAAGAGCGCGGCGCCCAGCACCACCGTCCAGAGCGGCGTCGGAGAATCCGGATCTTCGTAGCCGAGGAGAAAGGCGGTGCCGGCGATGGCGTTGTTGACCGCGTGGCCGAGGATGGCTGCCCAGAGCGAGCCGCTCCAGATGCGCAGCGCCGCGAGCAAGATGCCAATCTCCATCAGGCCGAAGAAGCCCACCCATTCGAAGTGGACCAGCGAGAAGCAGGCGCCGGAGATGAGCACCGCCGCCAAGAGCCCGAAGCTCTTCCGCAGCGCGGGCAGGTAGAAGCCGCGGAAGAAGATCTCTTCGCCCAGCGCGGCCGCGACGACCACCGTCATCATGATCAGGTACTTGTCGCTGCCGCCGAAGAGCGAGCCCAGCATGCGCTGCTGCGCATCGAAGTCGAGCACCAGGTTGCGCGGCAGGTGGGGCAGCCAGGACCCGACGTGGCCCACGTGCTGCTGCCACCAGGTCCAGAAGCGGAACCAGGACGGGTCGAGCACCGGCAGGCCTTCGTGCTCTACCCAGGTGAGAAACGAGACCACGGGCTGGTTGGCGGCCGCGGCCACCACCACCACCAGCGCCTGTTTGCCCGACAACCTGCCGAAGCCCAGGTAGGGCGCGATCTTCACCTGCGCGGCGCAGAGGACGAAGACGGCAGGCAGGGCGATGGCGATGGCTTCGGTGATCCAGAGGCCCGACAGCACATCGCGCGATTGGGAGACCGCGCCGATGACGAGCATGCCCACGATCAGGACCACAAACGCCGGCACCGCCGCCCAGGCCCCCAATTTCGGCTCGCTCATTCCGCCCGGGCCTTACCACGTAACCCGGACGATTTCAGCCGCCTCGTCACCGGAGTAAAGCGGATGCAATGCGGCCGTTCGGGGATTAGGCTGCCCAGGCTCATGTCAGAAGACGACCACGTCCCGTCGGGCCGGCTGCGGCGGCTCTCTCGCATTGCGTATCTGACCGCGCGGACGACGGGCGATCTGCTGGCGTCGCAGGCGCGGCGCAAGCTGGGGAAGAGCGACTCGCCCGAGGATCTGAAGAAGGCGGGCGAGCGCATCCTCGCGACGCTGGGCGAGCTGAAGGGCGCGGCATTGAAGCTGGGCCAGGCGCTGGCCATGGACCCCGACGCGCTGCCGGAAGAGGCGCGCAGCGTGGTGGCGAAGCTGCTCTCGCAGGCGCCGCAGCGGATGGACTTTGCCACCGCGGCAGAGGTGATCCGCGCCGAGCTGGGCAAGCACCCGGACGAGCTCTTCAAGAGCTTCGACAAAGAGCCCATGGCCGCGGCGTCGCTGGGACAGGTCCACGGCGCCATCCTGCACGACGGAACGGACGTCGTGGTCAAGGTTCAATACCCGGGCGTCGACAAAGCGCTGGAGAGCGATCTGAAGAACGCCGCGGTCCTGGTGCGCGGCTTCGCGCTCACCGGAGACACGCTGGACGGCCGGCCTTACTACGACGAGCTCCGCGCTTCGCTGCTGCGCGAGTTGGACTATCGGGAAGAGGCCGCCCAGGGCGCGCTCTACGCCAAGGCGGCGGCGCGCTATCCGGAGCTGATCGTGCCGCGGCCCATCTTGGAGTTCACCGCCCGGCGCGTGCTTTGTCTCACGCGGCTGCGGGGCACTTCGCTGATGGACTTCATCGAATCGAAGCCTACGCAGGAGGAGGGCTTTCGCGTCGCGCGGCTGATGCTCTTCTCCATCTGGGGGCCGTTCTATGCCGCGCGGCTGGTGCACGCCGACCCGCATCCGGGCAACTTCCTGGTGCTGCCCGACGGCAAGATGGGCGTGCTCGACTTCGGCGCCACCAAGCTCCTCAGCGAACGCTTCGCGGACGTCTATCGCACCATGCTGGACGAGAACGCCGAAGGCCGCATGCACCCCAACGTCGGCCCATTGCTGCAGAAGGCCGGCTTCACCTTCCTGGGCGACGAGGACGAGGTCTTCGACTTCGTGCAGAAGCTGGCCGACATCGTCCAGCGGCCCATCCAGCAGGACACCTTCGACTTCGGCGACGACCAGATGATCCGCGACGCCCGCAAGGCGTTCCACGCCGACCCCCGCGTCGCCCTGGCGGTCAAGCCGCCCGCGGAGGCCCTGATGTTCTACCGGTCCGCGGCCGGGCTGGCCCAGGATCTACGGCTGCTCAAGGCCAACGGGCCCTTCCGCGGCGTCCTCCAGGAGATCGCCGCCCGGGGGCGCGATTCCTAGCGGCGCAGGCAAAGCCGTGGTGATACTACCCGGCCGTGACAAGGGCCCAGATCTTCGTCGACAAACCTGAACAGCTGGAGGCGTGCGTCGAGGCTGTCGCGCGCGAGCCGCGCATTGCCCTCGACACCGAATCCAACGGCTTCCACGCCTATTACGAGAAGGTGTGCCTGGTGCAGATCGCCACCAGCGAGGCCGACTACGCGGTGGACCCGCTGGCGCTCTCGCTCGAGCCGCTCCTGCCCATGCTGCGCGACCCGGCCCGCGAGGTGATTTTGCACGCCGCCGAGTACGACGTGCTCTGCATGAAGCGCGACTACGGCCTCACCTTCGCGCGCATCTTCGACACCCACGCGGCCGCCAAGGTTTTGGGCATCGAGAAGGTGGGCCTGCACAACCTGCTCGCGGACCAGATGGGCGTGGTGCTCACCATCGACGAGCAGCGCAGCGACTGGGGCAAGCGGCCGCTCTCGCCCGAGCAGCTGACCTACGCCTTCGCCGACGTGCAGTACCTCTTGCCCATGCGCGACAAGCTGGGCCTGGAGCTGGCCGCGAAGGGCCTTCTCGTCGAAGCGGAGGCCGAGTTTGGCAGGCTCATCTCGAAGGAGCCGAAGCCGCGGCCGTTCGACCCGGAGGGCTGGCAGCGCATGAAGGCGGCGCGGACCTTGGACGGCAAGGGCCGCGGCGTGCTGCGCGAGCTGTATCTGCTGCGCGACCGGCGGGCGCGAGAGGTGAATCGCCCGGCGTTCAAGGTGCTCTCCGATCTCTTCCTGGCAGAGGTCGCGCGCAGGCTGCCGAAGAATGAAGAAGAGCTGGCGCGGGTGCCCGGAGCTTCGCCCAACGCGGTGAAGCGCGTGGGGCCGCAAGTGCTGGAGGCCATAACCAAGGGTCTGCAGGCCGAGCCGGTGGCGCGGCCCAAGTCGGTGGCTGCCGGGCAGCGCTTCCGCAAGGGTGGCCCGGGCGCGCCGCCGCCGGAGGTCGAGGAGCGCTACGAGAAGCTGCGCGCCTGGCGCAAGGAGCGCGCGGCCACGCGAAAGGTGGAGGTGCAGGTCATCGCGCCCAACGCGGTGCTCTGGCAGCTGGCGCGGGAGAATCCGCAGGACACGCCGGCGCTGGCCAAGGTCGAGGGCATGGACAGCTTCCGCATCGAACAATACGGCGGCGAGATCCTGGCGCTCTTGCTCGAGCCGCAGCGCAAGCTCCTGCTCTAGAAGTTGGCGCCGTCGCGCGGCTGCGGCACCGTCGGCGAGAGCGCGGGCGGCGAGCCTCCCGCGAGCAGGCGATAGGCGCTCCAGGCGCCGGCGACCACCTTCACGTAGCGGCGCGTCTCCCGGTACGGAATGTCCTCGACCCACTCGTCGAGAGGCCGCCCCACGCCGGCGGTCGCCCAGGGCAGCGCGATTCGCGGCCCGGCGTTGTAGGCCGCCAGCGCCACCGCCGGATCTCCGAAGCGCCCCAGCAGCTCGGCCAGATACCAGGAGCCCAGGTCGATGGCGGTGGCCGGCACGGTCAGCTCTTCGTCGCGCAGCGCCGGCCGCCCTAGGACGGTAGCCGCACGCCGCGCGGTCACCGGCTCCAGCTGCAGCAAGCCCACCGCGCCGGCCGCGCTGCGTGCGTCTGGCTTGAAGAGGCTCTCGCGCCGCATCACCGCCAGCAAGAAATAGGGATCGATGCCGACGCGCCCGGAGGTCTCGCCGATCTCGTCGGGAAATGCGGCCGGATAGTTGGCCTCGAGGATGCTGCGGGGAGCGCGCGGTCCGCGGCCGCCCATCAGCGAATCGGCC
>DATBAA010000653.1:0-8337 GCA_036271755.1 Myxococcales bacterium
GAGACGCGCGTCGCCATCTTGAAGAAGAAGGCCTCGACCGATCACATCGTGCTGCCCGACGACGTCGCGCTCTTCCTGGGCACGCACATCCGCAGCAACGTGAGAGAGCTCGAAGGCAGCCTCATCCGCCTCTCCGCCTTCGCCAGCCTCACGGGCGCCGCGCTCACCGTGGAGCTGGCGCACGACGTCCTCAAGAACATCCTCGTCGTCCGCGGCGACAAGCCCGACGTGGAGACCATCATCCGCATCGTCGCCGAGCAGATGCAGGTCAAGACCACCGACATCAAGGGCGACCGCCGCCAGCAGAACATCGCCCGCGCCCGCCAGGTGGCCATGTACCTGACCCGCAAGATCACCGCGCTCAGCTACCCGGTCATCGGCGAGAAGTTCGGAGGCAAGGACCACTCCACCGTCATCAACGCCGAGCAGCGCATCGAAGAGCTGATGGCAGAAGATCACGATCTCTCGCGTACCGTCGAGTCCCTCAAGCGCCGGCTGAACAGCTAGAAACCCTTGTGCGAAAGCCTGCGCGAAACGTGCTCCCAGCCGTGTTGACCGTCTTGCACCGTAGCGCTACACAACCCGCGCACATGCAGCAGCCGTAGTTGTCCGCAGGGCAAACGGTAGTGATCACGCGGTGTAGAGCAGACGCTTCACAGATTCACAGGCTCTAAGAGGACTACTAGATCCTCTCTTCCTGATCAGAAAGGTCTAACCAAGATGGAGCTTCAGATCGGGACCGACGAGTTCTCCCGCGCGCTCTACCGGGCGCAGGGCATCGTCGAGAAGAAGAGCACCATGCCCATCTTGGGGTCCGTGCTCCTCGAGGCTCAAGAGGGAGACAAGCTCCGCGTCTCCGCCTTCGATCTGGAGATCGGCGTCCAGACCTCGCACCCCGCCGAAGTGCGGAAGGCCGGCTCCGTCTGCCTCAAGCACAAGGAGCTCTACGACATCGTCCGCGCGCTGCCGGAGAAGAACCTGGTCTTGAAGCGCGAGGCCAACAACCGCGTGAAGCTGACGTGCGGTTCGGCAGAGTTCAACATCGTCGGACAGCCGGCGGAGGACTACCCGCCGTTCCCGCGCGCCGAGAACGTGCCGATGGTGAAGATCGATCCCACCGCGCTCTCGGAGATGATCGAGAAGACCCAGTTCGCCATCTCCGCCGACGAGACCCGGCACAACCTGAACGGCGTCTACTTCGAGGCGGGCGAGAACAACATCATCCGCATGGTGGCCACCGACGGCCATCGCCTCTCCATGGTGCAGCGCACGCTCTCGGAGCCCTTCGCGCTCAAGCGCGGCGTGATCGTTCCCCGCAAGGGTCTGCTGGAGCTGCGGCGCCTTCTCGACGAGGAGGGCGCGGAAGCGTCTTTGGGTTTTACCGAGACCTCGGGCGTCTTCCGCCGCGGCGAGGTCACCATGGTGATGCGCCTCATCGACGGCGTCTTTCCCGACTACCAGCAGGTCATTCCCAAGGAGGCCGAGCGCGTGGTCACCGTCGACCGCCCGCGGCTGCTCGAGACCTTGAAGCGCATGAGCCTGCTCTCCAGCGACCGCTCCACCAACGCCGTCCGGCTCGAGCTCTCGCCGGGGATGATCAAGGTCAGCTCGCAGAATCCGGATCTGGGCGACGCGAAGGAAGAGATCCCCATCGCCTACGAGGGACCGACCCTGGCCATCGGCTTCAACGCCCGCTACCTGATGGACGTGCTGCAGGTGGTGGAGACGGCGCAGGTCAACCTGGAGATGGCGGATGAATTGTCGCCCGGCGTCCTCAAGCCTTCGGGCGATCCCGGCGAAGGCGCACGCTATACGGCGGTGATCATGCCGATGCGCATCTGATGTACGCGCTCCTCTTTGCGGCGCTGCTCGCGGCCACCGCGCATCACAAGCCGAAGGCGGTCAAGGACGCGCGCACCGAAGGCCTCGGGCACAGCTGCAAGGTCAGCAAGGACTGCAAGAGCAAGTCGCAGCGCTGCCTGCACGAGAGCGACGTCAACAACAAGCCCGTCGCGGTGGGCTTCTGCGTGCTGCCCTGTTTGCCGTTGGAAGCAGGCACCACCAAGGTCGTTCCCGGCGCGCCGCTGGAGGCCACGCCGCAGAACGCGAAGGACAAGAAGATTCCGCGGCGCTGCCCCTTGAACTACTCGTGCCGGGACCAGGGGCAGGGCGTGCCCATCGACATGTGCGTGAAGGAGTGATCCTCCAGCAGGTCTGGACGCGCTCCTTTCGCAACTTGCAGGACCCGCGGGTGACGCTCTCTCCGCGCACGACGGTGCTCTTCGGACAGAACGGCCAGGGGAAGACCAACTTCCTCGAGGCTTGCTACCTGCTCTGCACGCTGCGACCTCTGCGGGCGCAGAAGCTGGTCGAGCTGGCGCGCTTGGGAACGCACGAACAGGCGAGGGTGAACGGCACCTTCGAGCTGCCTGGAGGTGTGCGCGAGGTGGAGGTGGAGGCGGGCTCGCAGGGCAGGGTGGCGCGCGTCGATTCGAAAAAAATTGCCGATCCGGACGAGCTCTTCGGAGGCCTCGCGACGGTGGCCTTCACGCCGGACGATCTCGCGGTGGTGAAGCAAGGACCGGAGGGGCGCCGCAAGCTGCTCGATCGCGCGGTGCAGAACCGGCACCCGGTGCACCTGGCCGACGCGCGCGACTATTTGAAGGCGCTGCGCTCGCGCAACCAGCTGCTCCGGCAGCACGCGGAGCCCGCGCTGATGGAAAGTTTTGACGAGCCGCTGGCGCGGCTCGGAGCGCGGCTTCGCACACGCCGCGAAGCGCTGCTGGCCGAGATGCGGCCGCACGTCCTCACGGCCTTCTCCGAAGTGGCGCGCGGCGAGGCTTCGCTGCGGCTCGATTATCTGGCGGCCGGCCGCGATTCGGACGATCTCGGAGAGCCTGGCGAATCGCTCCAGGCCAGGCTCCTCGCGGCTTTGCGGCGGCGGCTCCCGCGCGACAGCGAGCGCGGCTACACCAGCATCGGCCCGCACGCGGACGACCTGGGCCTGTCGCTGGGAGAGAAGAGCGCGCGGCTGTATGCATCGCAAGGCCAGGCGCGCGCCATCGTCCTCGCCTTCAAGATCGGCGAGATCGAGAACCTGCGCGCGGCCCAGGGGCGCTCGCCGCTGCTGCTCCTGGACGACGTCTCCAGCGAGCTCGATCCGCAGCGAAACGCCTATTTGATGGCTTATCTGGCCGCCTTGCGGGGGCAAGTCCTGCTCACCACCACCGACCCGAAGATCCTCGCCGCGGGCCTCGATTCCGAGGCGGTTTTCCGCAGCGTGACGCAGGGCAGGATCGAGCCCGCAAAAGCGCCGTAAAATCAGCGTTAGATCAATACTTTACAAGCCGGTTTTCGCCTTGCTTCCCAGCGTTTTCGCGTGATACTTCCAAGCCCTTCCTCAGAGGTGGACTTTTGGAGAACACGCAAGATTCGCAGGCCGATCTCAGGCCTGCAGCCGGTGACTATTCAGCCGACAGCATCAAGGTCCTCGAAGGCCTGGAAGCGGTTCGCAAGCGCCCGCACATGTACATCCGCGGCGTCGGCGCCGAGGGTCTGCACCATCTCGTCTACGAAGTCGTCGACAACGCGGTCGACGAAGCGCTCGCCGGCTACGCCACCACCGTCCATCTGACCATCCACGCCAACGGCTCGCTCAGCGTGCAGGACGACGGCCGCGGCATTCCGGTCGGTCCGCACCCCACCGAGGCCATGGACACGCTCGACGTGGTGATGACCAAGCTGCACGCCGGCGGCAAGTTCGACCAGGGCAGCTACAAGGTCTCGGGCGGTCTGCACGGCGTCGGCGTCTCCTGCGTCAACGCCTTGAGCGCGTACCTCGACGTCGAGGTGTACCGCGACGGCAAGATCTACAAGCAGCACTACGAGTGCGGCACGCCCATGGGCAAGGTGCACGTCGACGGCACCACCACGCTCAAGGGCACCAAGGTCACCTTCAAGCCCGACAACACCGTGCTGGAGGCCACCGAGTTCAACTTCGACGTGCTCTCGAACCGCCTGCGCGAGCTGGCGTTCCTGAACCCCGGCCTGCGCATCGTCATGCTCGACGAGCGCACCGGCAAGGCGCACGACTTCAAGTACGAGGGCGGCATCGTCGCCTACGTCGAATTGCTCAACACCAACAAGTCGACGCTCTTCGACAAGCCCATCAACATCAAGGGAGACGTGAACGGGTCGGAAGTGCACGTCGCCATGCAGTGGAACGACGGCTTCGACGAGAAGGTGTTCTCGTTCGCGAACAACATCAACACCGTCGACGGCGGCCCGCACATGATCGGCTTCAAGAGCGCCCTGACCAGGTCGGTGGTAAAATACGGAGACGAGGCCGGCGCCTGGAAGGAGATCAAAGAATCTCCCTCGGGTGAGGATATCCGCGAAGGGTTGACCGCGGTCGTCTCGGTCAAGATCCCCGGCGCGCAGTTCGAGGGAAACCTGAAGGGCAAGCTGGTCAACACCGAGGCGAAGACCATCGTCGAGCAGCTGGTGGGCGACAAGCTCAACGCCTTCTGGGAAGAGAACCCGGCCATTGCCAAGCGGGTGATGCTGAAGGTGACGGACGCCGCGCGCGCCCGCATCGCGGCCCGCAAGGCGCGTGAGACGGTGCGCCGTAAGGGCGCGCTCGACTCGGCGTCGCTGCCGGGAAAGCTCGCCGACTGCCAGGAGCGCGATCCGAAGCTGTGCGAGCTCTATATCGTCGAGGGAGATTCCGCAGGCGGCTCGGCCAAGCAGGGGCGAGATCGTCGCACGCAGGCCATCCTCCCGCTGCGCGGAAAGATCCTCAACGTCGAGAAGGCGCGCTTCGACAAGATGCTGGGCTCGACGGAGATCACGACCATGATCACCGCCATCGGCACCGGCATTCACGACGAGTTCGACATCAACAAGCTGCGCTACCACAAGATCATCCTGATGACGGACGCCGACGTCGACGGCAGCCACATCCGCACGCTGCTGCTCACCTTCTTCTACCGGCAGATGCACGACGTGGTGGCGCGCAAGATGGACGACGGCGCGCAGAGACACCATTTGTATATCGCGCAGCCCCCGCTCTATCGCGTCTCGAAGGGCAAGAAGGAGCTGTACCTCAAGGACGACGCGGCGCTGGACGCGCACTTGCTCAACATCGGCACCGAGGGCGCGACCGTGCGCGGCGCGGGCGGCTCGTCCTCCGTCACCGGCGCTGAGCTGAAGGCGCTGCTCGACAAGGTGCTGCAGTACCGGCGGCTCCTGGGCAAGGTCGACAAGCGGCGCGATTCGCGCGTGGTCGACGCGGTGCTCGACGGGACGAAGCTCGACGCGGCGGCGCTGCGCGACGAGGCGCAGGCGAAAGCTGGCCAGGCCGCGCTGCAAGCGGCGCTGGCGAAGTCTTCGCCCAACGAATCGCTGACCGTCGAGATGGCGGCCGATCCGGAGCAAGGCGCGCAGAAGCTCGTCGTGCGGCTGGGGTTCAACGGCGCGGTCCGCGAGACCGCCATCGATCACGCCTTCCTGGGCGGCGCCGACTTCGCCGAGCTGGTGCGGCTGCGCGGAGAGTTCTCTGCGCTGGGCCGCGCGCCGTACGAGCTGGTGCCGCGCGAGGGAGCCGACGTTCTCGACGCCGCCTCGCCCATCGAGCTGGTGGACACCGTCAAGAAGACCGCCTCCAAGGGCCTCGAGATCCAGCGCTACAAGGGTCTGGGCGAGATGAACCCAGAGCAGCTCTGGGAGACCACCATGGACCCCGCGCGGCGCACGCTGCTCGAGGTGCACGCGGACGACGTGGCGGAGGCCGAGCTGATGTTCACCACGCTGATGGGCGACGCGGTCGAGCCCCGGCGCGAGTTCATCGAGAAGAACGCGCTGGAGGCGACGAACCTGGACATCTAGCCGCCCTTTCGCTCACGGCGGCTGGGCGTTCGGCTCGCTGATCAAGCGCATGCGCGGGTAGGCGGGCAGCAGCGGATCGCGGCCCGGAACCGTGTGCGTGCCGCCGCGTACCTCGACGACGGCCTGCTTGCCGTCTGGAAGCGTGGCGAAGCCGGTCAGCGTTCGCACGTTCAGCCAGGCAATTCGCCGCTCGTGGGGAGAGAGCACGCAGACCGTGCCGGGCTCGGTTTGTGTGTCCTCGAGCGGCGCGCCGTCTCCGCAGTTTGCGCAGGTGAAGAGGGCTACCCGCAGAGGAAGCCGGCGGCCGAGGCGGACGTAGCCGGGCGGGTCCAGCCGCGCAAGCTCCGCGTCGATGGCGGCCCTGTCGAGCGGCCGCGCGGAGCTGAAGCTGCGCTCGACCGCGCTGGCCGCGGTGCGCAGGCCGATCAGCAGCGCCGGCAGCGGATCGGCCGGGGGCTGCGGTTCGTCCGCGACTCCGCGCACGCAAAGCGAGAGCGCGAGCAGCGCGAGGAGCGTCGCGTGCCACCGGAGCCGCGGCTGCCGCCGCACCACGCGGACCCCGAGCAGCAGCGCGCAGCCCGCCATGCCCAGCGCCAGCAAGAGCTGCAAGACGCCGAAGGGAACGCGCCAGGGCAACACGGTGCGAAAGATCCCCAGGCCGCGCGCGAAGAGCAGGGCAGGGCGCGCCACCAAGGCCTCGCCCAGCGCCGCCGCCGCCGCGTAGAGCAAGAGCGACAACACCCGGAGTGCGCTACGCTGCACCGTGCTCCTCGCTCTCTTGGCTCTGCTGGCCGCGCCGCCCTCGGTGCTCACCGCGCTCGGCGACCTCAAGCCCACTCCGGGCGCCTGGGCCGAATATGCAGTCAAGAGCAAGAAGTCCCAGCTGCGGGTCCGCGTCTCCGTGCTGCTCGAGGACGCGCCGGCCGATCGCTACTGGCTCGAGCTCGATCTCACTCCCGACCGCGGTGCACCGCAGGCCGTGCGATTGCTGGTGCACGGCGACCCGGCCGACGCGCGCAACCTCGAGCGCGTGGAGCTCTACCGGACGGGGCAGGCGCCCATCGAGCTCCCCGTCGACCGCCTCGAGCTGCCCAAGCCCGGCAAACCGCGGCGCATCGTCACCGGGCCAGAAGAGCGCATCCAGGTTCCGGCTGGTTCGTTCAAAGCGCGGCGGCTCGACAAAGGCGACGTGCGGCTGTGGAAATCTGCCGGCGTTCCCCTCTGGGGGTTGGTCAAGAGTCAGTCTCCGCACGAGACGGTCGAGCTCTTGAGCAGTGACTTCGTTGGCGCACACAGTCTGTTCCCCAGCCCGCCTCAAGGAAACGGCAGCGACAAGACGAAGTAGATGCCGCGGAAGTGAAGGTCGAGCGCGTTCATCAAGTCGGGGTGGCTCTTGATCAGCCACGCCCCGCCCGCGGCGCCCACGCCCAGCAAGGTAGCCAGCAGCACGCTCTGCTCCACCAGCGCCTGGCCGCTCTGCCCGGAGCGCTTCATTTGACGGCCTCGCCTTCCAAGCGATTGACGAAGACAGCCGCGCCCGACTTCTCTTCCAGCGCCTGCACGCCGACGGAGATGGTCGCGCCGGGCTTCGCGAACCCGAGCAATCCGGGCGTCGACGCGCCCTCCCGGAACCCAAGCGCGCCCAGCTCCTTTCGATACCAGGCCGCGACCTCGTCAGCCGATTGCCGGGTGACGAACTGCCCGCTCTCGGCGCGCGCGCCGGCGTCCTCCGAGCGGTAGCCCAGAAACGCCCGGCCCTGCGATGGAACAGGAAAACCCGCCGCTGCGGCGCCGTTCAAGAGTTTCGGCGCATTGCGCGGGTTGGTGATGCCCAAGAGCACCAGCGTCTGTCCGGACGGCTGCGGCAGAGCGCTGACGAAGCGCTCCAGGCCGTCCTTGGGCTCGAAGACCGCGACATGCCCGGCGGCCGTCACGGGAAGAAGCCCGCGCTCGAGAAAGGAGGTCGTGTAAAAGCCGATGACTCTTTCCGCTGAGTCGGCCGTATAGAAGATCGAGAGTTGCATGGGCTGGCCATTGACGACCAAGGCATCGCCCACCGCGATCTCCGCGCCGGATGCGCGCTCGTAAGGCACGCCGGCTCTCGGCCGCGGGGCCTCGAACGCGCCTCCGGCATAGGCGCCGCCGCAGAGAACGAGACCCGCCGCCGTTAAAGCGAAAATGACCTTCACGGACAGCTCCCCGAGCCGCCGCTGTAGCGGGCCGCGCGATCGGTCTGCTGCGCCGTCTGCGCTCCAGCGAAGAAATGTCCGCGGCAATTCCAGCTCGAGACCGACTCACTGGCCATCGAATCCGGCAGCGCTTGCAAGCTGGCCGTATCGGCCGAGAGCTCGTTCACGCCGCCCGATTTGGTCCAATAGCGGGAGTTGAGCTTGAACGGCACCGTGTAGCGCGTCGAATCCACCTTGGCGCCCATCGAGTCGTCGTCGCCGA
>DATBAA010000654.1:0-4525 GCA_036271755.1 Myxococcales bacterium
CCCAACGCGACCGCGGTGGCCGCGTCGCGCGCCGCGGCGACCGGATCCTGCTTCTCCGCGCCGTGCATCCGGTCGAGCGAGACGTTGGTGAAGCCGGCGGCGCGCGCCGGCCGATACGCGCGCGCGGCGTCTTCGCCAGAGTGCTTGCGGCCCAGCGCCACCAGCTGCGCCGGCGCAAACGACTGCACGCCGATGGAGAGCCGGTTGACGCCCGCCGCGCGAAACGCCGAGAAGCGCGCCTCGTCGGTGGTGCCCGGGTTCGCCTCCAGCGTGATCTCCGCGCCCGGCTTCACCTGCCAGAGCGCATGCACTTCCCGCAGCACGCTGTCGACGTGCTCCGGATCCCACAGCGAAGGCGTGCCGCCCCCGAAGTAGATGGAGTCCGCTTCCCGCTCTCCCGTGACCTCGCGCCGCGCCCGCAGCTCGCGCAGGATCGCGGCCGTGTAGCGCTCCTGCGGAATCACCGCCTCCGCCCGCGAGGCAAAGTCGCAGTAGGGGCACTTCGAGAGGCAGTAGGGAAAGTGGATGTAGACGCCGAACATCAATCCTCGTGGGCTTTTGCCCTCAGCGTCTCGGCGCGCGCTCCGGCCACCCACTCTTGCAGCAGCGGCCACGCCCAGACAGCGTCGATATAAGCCTTGGCGGGGCCCTGCGCATCGATCTTGTACGTGTGGAAGCGCGAGACGACCGGCGCGTAGAAGCAATCGGCGATGCAGGGCTTCTTGCCGAAGAGGAACGGCCCGCCGCTGGCCTTCAGGCACTCGCTCCAGATCTCGACGATGCGCGCCACCTCCGCCTGCGTCTCGGGGCGCAGCTTCGCGGCCGGCCGCTCCTCGACGATCTTCATCGAGCAGTCGTTGCGCAGGTTCATGAAGCCCGAGTGCATCTCCGCGCTGACCGACCGCGCCCGCGCGCGCGAGGCCGCGTCGGCCGGCCAGAGCTGCGCCTGCGGGAACTTCTCGTTCAGGTATTCGCAGATGGCGAGGCTGTCCCAGACGGTCAGCGTGCCATCGATGAGCGCCGGGACGCGGCCGCTGGGCGAGTGCTCGCGGATCTTCTGCGCGGTGTCGTCCAGGTCCAGCCCGATCACCGTCTCTTCGAACGGCGCGGAGGTCAGCTTGAGCGCCAGCCAGGGCCGCAGCGACCACGAGGAGAACTTCTTGTTGCCGATGACGATCTTCACGACGCCTTTCCGGGCGAATTCAACTTCGCCACCTCTTGATTGAGGAAGTCATTCTCGACGCGCAGCTCCTCCAGCTCGACCGAGAGCCGTTTGGCGTGCTCTTCGGCCGCCCCGACCAGCTCTGCCCGGGCGCGCAAGGAGCCGGCGTCGGCCCGCAGCGCGGTCCGCTCGCGGCCCAGGCTGTCGACGATGGACTGCAGGCTGCCCACGCGAGCCTCCGCCTGGCCCGTCCGCTCGCGCCACTGGTCGAGCTCCTGCTGCGCCTTGCGGCCTTCGTTGCGCGCGGCCTCCAGCTGATCCTGCATCACGGCCTCGCGGGCGCGGCCCTCGCCCAGCATCTTGGTGAGCGCGGTCATCTGCTCGCTCGCGTCCTTGGCGTCCTCGCCGTGCTGCGCCTCGCGAGCCTTGGCGGCGGCGGCCACCTGCTCGTCGCGCTGCTTCCCGGCGGCGGCCACCTGCGCGGCCTTCGCGCCCTCCACCTCCAGATCCTTCAACAGCGCCGCGATCTCCCCGCGCAGCTTCGACTCCAGCTGCAGCGCCTTCTGCATCTCGCCGCGCAGCCCGTTCAGGTCTTCCTGCGACGAGGCCAGCTCGGCTTTCAAGTCCGAGAAGCGCATCTGCGCGCCCACCGCCAGCGCCCGCGACTCCTCCTCGGCGTGCGCGAGCCGGTCCTGCTCGGCGCGGGCGGTCTTGGCGTCGGTCTCCGCCAGCTCCGCTCTCGCCAGCGCAGCCTTTACCGAAGCGGCCGACTCGGCCACGCGCACGTCCCGCGCGGCCACGGCCGCCTGCAGGGCCTCCGACGCGGCGCGCGAGCCCTCGATCTCCTGCGCCAGCTCGTCGCGGCGCTTCGCCAGATCATCGCGCTCGCCGCGCAATACCAGCAGCTCGGCCTCGGCTTTCTTCAGCTTGGGGCGCGGATCCTCAGGGTCTGGCGGCCGCGAGCGCGTCAGATCTGCGAGGCGCGTGGCGGCCTTGGCCAGCTGATCCTCGGCCGACTCGAGCGCCTGTTGCGACTCGGCGCGGACCCGCTCCAGCTCTTTGTCGCGCTGGCTCAGCCGCTCGCGAAACTCCTCGGCGCGGGCCCGCTCGGACTCCGCCCGCAGCGATTCGCGCTTCACCCGGCCCAGCTCGGCCTCACGCTCGGCGAGTGCGGCGCGAAGCTCGCTCTCGCTGGCTCGCTCCCGGGTGGCCATGTGCGTTCTCATAGCACGCAGATCCAAGCGGTGGTGCTAAGGTGCGCGGCCTTCCATGGCAGACCTTGGCATTCTGGAGGCGATTCACCGCGGCATCGTCGTGTTCGACGGCGCCATGGGCACGACCTTGCAACGCATGCAGCTCGCCAACGAGCTGACGGTGCGCGACTTCGACGGCCGGCAAGGCTGCAACGAGATCCTCTCGCTCACCCGGCCCGACGTCATCGCCGCCGTCCATCGCGGCTATTTCGAGGTGGGCTGCGACGCGGTCGAGACCAACACCTTCGGCGCCAGCAGGCCCAAGCTCGACGAGTACGATCTGGGCGCGCGGACGCACGAGGTGAACGTCACCGCCGCGCGCATCGCGCGGGAAGAGGCGCTCCGGGCGCAGAAGACCGACGGCCGGCCGCGCTACGTGGCGGGCTCGCTGGGTCCGTCGGGCTTCTTGCCGTCGTCGAGCGACGCCGACCTGGGCCGCGTGCGGCCGTCGGAGCTGGTGGAGATCTTTCGCGAGCAGTGCGTCGCGCTCATCGAGGGCGGCGTCGACTGCATCCTGGCCGAGACCGCGCAGGATCTGCTGGAATTGCGCTCGCAGATCTTCGGCGCGCAGATCGCGATGAAGGCCGCGGGCCGGACGGTTCCCATCATCGCCCAAATCACCCTCGACCCTTCGGGCCGCATGCTGCTGGGTTCGGAGCCGCTCGCGGCAGCAGCTTTGCTGGCGGCCGCCGGCGCAGACATCATGGGGCTCAACTGCTCCACCGGCCCGCGCGAAATGGTGGACCCGCTGCGCGCGCTGGCCGAGCACGCGCCGCTGCCGCTCAGCTGCCAGCCCAACGCAGGCATCCCCGAGAATCGCGAAGGCACCGCCGTCTATCCGCTGCTGCCGCACGAGCTGGCGGAGGCGCTGGCGCGCTTCGTGCGCGACTTCCGGCTCTCCATCGTCGGCGGCTGCTGCGGCACCACGCCCGAGCACTTGAAGCTCACCATCGAAGCCATTCGCGGAAGCCCGGCAGCGCGCAAGCAGCCTCCGCGCGTGCCGATGCTCTCCAGCGGCTTGAAGGCCGTCTCGCTCTTGCAAGAGCCGCGGCCGCTGATCATCGGCGAGCGCGTGAATTCGCAGGGCAGCAAGAAGATGAAGGAGCTGCTGCTCGCCAACGACTTCAGCGGCATCCTGGCCGTGGCGCGCGAGCAGGTGGAGGGCGGCGCGCACTCGCTGGACATCTGCGTGGCGCTGACCGAGCGCGCCGACGAGAAGGAGCAGATGACGCGCACGGTGCGCCTGCTCAGCGGGCAGATCGAGGCGCCGCTCTGCATCGACAGCACCGAGCCCGACGTGGTGGCCGAAGCGCTGGAGTGGCTGCCCGGCGTGGGCATCATCAACAGCGTCCACCTGGAGCGCGGCTGGGAAAAGATCGACAAGATGTTCCCGCTGCTCAAGCAGTACGGCACCTGCACCGTGGCCATGACCATCGACGAAAAGGGCATGGCGCTGACCGCGAAGGAGAAGCTTGCGGTCGCGCGGCGCATCTATGATCGCGCTTTGAAAGACGGCTTGCAGCCCTGGCAATTGCTCTTCGACGTCTTGACGTTCACGCTGGCCACCGGCGACGACCAGTACAAGCGCAGCGCGGTGGAGACCATCGACGGCATCGCCGCCATCAAGCGCGAGCTGCCCGGGGCGTTGACGGTCCTGGGCGTCTCCAACGTCAGCTTCGGTCTGTCGAAGTCGGCGCGGCCCATCTTGAACAGCGTGTTCTTGACTCACTGTCTGAAGGCCGGCCTGGACGCCGCCATCATCAATCCGCGCGACATTCTTCCTTGGGGACAGATCCCCATCGACGCGCGCGAGATCGCGGAAGACCTGGTGCTGGCGCGCAAGGACGACGCGCTCGCGCGCTTGATCCAGCACTTCGAGAACAAAGGCGCGGGTCCAGCCGCGAAGGCCGTCGAGGAGAAGACGTACGACACGCCGGAAGCCCGGCTGCATCATCTCATCGTCGATCGCCAGCAGAAGGGTTTGATTGAAACCCTCGATGAGTGCTTGAAGACGCGCACGGCGGTGCAAGTCATCAATGACGTGCTGCTGGGCGCAATGAAGGAAGTCGGCGACAGGTTCGGCGCCGGCGAATTGATTCTTCCCTTCGTC
>DATBAA010000655.1:0-4726 GCA_036271755.1 Myxococcales bacterium
ACCCACGGCCCGCGATCGGAGTTGTCGACCTTGGCGCCGGTGTTGCTGAAAGAGACGACCAGAAGCTTGTGCGCCCGCTGCGACATGTCCTCGATGACCATGCCGCAGCCGATGCCGGGCGTGTCGCGCGCGTCGGCCGGCTCGGGAATGCCCAGCGGAACGTCCTTGAGCGCGTCGGTCTCGACGCTGCGCGGCGTCTGTGCCGGAACGCAGGCGAGCAGGAGAACGCAGGCGGACAGCGGGCAGAAAAAAAGCTGGCCGACGGGAAATCCGCGTCGGCCAGCAAATGAGTTGGTCATCGAGACCAATGCTACATCAGATGTCGAAGTAGAGCATGAACTCCATGGGCGAGGGCCGCAGCCGGACGGGGTTCAGCTCCTTCTCGACCTTGGTCTCAATCCAGGCTTCGATGACGTCCTGGGTGAAGACGTCGCCCTTGAGCAGGAACTCGTGGTCCTTCTTGAGGCAGTCCAGCGCCTCCTCGAGCGAGCCCGGCATCTTCGGCACGTCTTTCAACTCCTCGGGAGACAAGCCGTAGATGTCCTTGTCGAGCGGATCTCCCGGGTCGATGCGGTTCTCGATGCCGTCCAGGCCGGCCATCAGCATGGCCGCGAACGCGAGGTACGGATTGCACGACGGGTCCGGCGAGCGGAACTCGAGGCGCTTGGCCTTGGGCGACGGCGAGTACATGGGGATGCGGATTGAAGCCGAGCGGTTGCGGGACGAGTACGCGAGGTTGACCGGCGCCTCGAAGCCCGGGACGAGCCGCTTGTACGAGTTCGTCGTCGGGTTGCAGAAGGCCGCCAACGC
Organism: Myxococcales bacterium; assembly: GCA_036271755.1. Classification (GTDB taxonomy): domain Bacteria; phylum Myxococcota; class Myxococcia; order Myxococcales; family 40CM-4-68-19; genus 40CM-4-68-19. Next base: position 811 of record DATBAA010000655.1, read on the forward strand.
CCGCGCGTGCTTCAGGAGGCCGCCGATGTAGTGCATGGCCATCTCGCTCATGCCCGCGTAGCCGTCGCCGGCGAAGAGCGGCTTGCCGGCCTTCCAGATCGACTGGTGCGAGTGCATGCCCGAGCCGTTGTCGCCGTACAAAGGCTTCGGCATGAACGTCGCGGTCTTGCCGTTCCGCAGCGCGACGTTCTTGATGATGTACTTGAACCACATCAGCTTGTCGGCGCACTTCACCAGCGAATCGAAGCGGATGTCGATCTCGGCCTGGCCTGCCGTCGCCACCTCGTGGTGCTGGCGCTCGACCTGGATTCCGCACTGCTCCATCACCATGCACATCTCGGTGCGGATGTCCTGCTGCGAGTCGATGGGCGCGACCGGGAAGTAGCCTTCCTTGTAGCGCGGCTTGTAGCCCAGGTTGGGGCGGGTGCTGTGCGTCTTGCCGTCGAAGTTGTGCTCGACCGCGTGGCCCGTCTCCCACTGGCCTTCGCGCGATTCGATCTTGTACGAGCTGTGGTTCGGGCCGTTGTCGTAGCTGATGCCGTCGAAGATGAAGAACTCAGCTTCGGGGCCGAAGTAGGCCACGTCGCCGATGCCCGTCGACTTGAGGAACTTCTCCGCCTTTTGCGCGATGAAGCGCGGATCGCGGGCGTAGGGCTCCTTGGTGATCGGGTCGGCGATGTTGCAGATGAGCGAGAGCGTCGCGTCCTTCATGAACGGATCGATCATGGCCGTGTCTGCGTCGGGCATGACCAGCATGTCGCTGGCGTGGATGGGCACCCATCCGCGGATGGACGACCCGTCGAACCCTAGACCTTCTTCGAAGACGCCTTCGGTGAGCTCTGCCGTGGGGATGGTGAAGTGCTGCCACAGACCGAGGAAGTCCATGAACTTCAGGTCCACCATGACTGCTTTCTTCTCTTTCGCCATTCCGATGACGTCTTTGCCCTTGGCCATGCTTTCTCCTGACTGCGAGTTGAAAAACAACTACAGAAGTCGCCAAGCCACCTTCGGTGGCCGCGACTTAAAGTGCCGGTTCGCCGCGTTCGCCGGTGCGGATGCGGACCACCTCGTCGACCGTCGAGACGAAGATCTTGCCGTCGCCGATGCGGCCGGTCTTGGCCGAGCGCTCGATGGCCTCCAATGCCTTGGGGACCATCTCGTCCGAGAGGACGATCTCGATCTTCACCTTGGGCAGGAAGTCCACCACGTACTCGGCGCCGCGGTAGAGCTCGGTGTGGCCTTTCTGCCGGCCGAAACCTTTGACCTCCGTGACGGTCAACCCGAGGACGCCGACGTCCGCCAGGGCCTCCTTCACTTCGTCGAGCTTGAAGGGCTTGATGATCGCCTCGATCTTCTTCATCGGCTTTCACTCCTGGCGCGGCTGCGGAGGGCGCAATCTACTTGCCTGCGTATCGCACTGCAACGATGCAAAAACGTAGCTTTTTACAGCCCCCGTCTGCCTCACGGTCCGACTGCTCTGGTACACTCGCGGGCGTGAGCTATGCCGAAGAGCGGCTAGAGCTGATTGCCCGTCTGCGCAGCGAGCAGCCGGGACGGTCCCTGCCGGACTCGCTGCGTCTCGACGGCCGCGCCCTGCGCTTCCACCTGGGCACCTCGCTGGCCGACCTGCGGGTGCCGGTGCACGTCGCAGGCGAGCTGCACCAGGCGCTGCACGCCGCCGTCCGCGACCTCTTTTTCCTGCTGACCGTTCGCCACCGGATACTTCTGCGCGAGGCCGAGCACGACCGGCTCATCCTGCTGGACGGCTTCGATCCGCGCGGCGCAAGACCAGCGTCGTATACGGCGCCCGTCTCGGTGAAGAGCGAGTTCGTGCGGCGGGCCTTTCTCGAGGCGCCCGAGCTGCACCCGGCGCTGGACAGCGGGCTGATGGCCAGCTGGCTCACCTCTGGGCGGCCGGGCCGCGTGCTGGCCGGCGCGCTCAACGCGGTGCTGCGGCGGGCGCTCGAGGAGTCGCAGTCGCACGAGCCGCCGGAGAAGACCGCCTATCTGACGCTGCTGGCGTTTCGGGCGCTGGCGCGAGACGCGCTCGGCACGGTGCGCGATCTGCCCGTCAGCGGACCGTTCGGCCGGGCGCTGCAGGGCGCGGTGGCGGCGGGCCTGCTCATCGTCACGCGACTCTCGGCCGGCGAGGCGCGCGTTCCCGACGCGGCGGCCGCGGCGGCTTGCGGGGCCTTGCCGTGGCTGGGCGGGGTGCGCTCGCTCTGGGGCTGCGGCTTCGCCGGGTATGGCGTGGCTTTCATGGAGCAGCCGCCGCGCATCGACACGCAGCTGACCAAGGTGCTGGCGGGCGCCACCGCCGAGCAGATGGCCCGCGACGCGCACGCCGAGCTCAACTCCTCCAAGGACGGCGCCCGCAAGGCCGCGCGGCAGGTGGGGCTGCAGAAGCTGCGGGCAGAGCTGCTGCAGCTGCTGCGCATGCTGGAGATTGGCCGCGCCCCGGTCTTCGCCACCGAGCAGTTCACCATGGCGCAGCTCTACGGCGCGCCCGGCGTGCTCGAGCGCATCGTCGCCACGCCGGCCGCCCGCAAGGATCTGCACGCGCGGGCCAAGGCCGCCGCGCGCCTCGCCAACAACGACCAGGCGCGCGCGCTCCTCGAATCGGTGGCGCTGGCCGGCAAGGAGTGGAAGGACGAAGACCCGGGCATCTACGTCTCGACCGAGCAGGTGGTGAAGAGCTGGTCGGTGTCCGTCTCGGCGCTGGCCGTCGACTGGGCGTTGGAGCGCGCGCTCGATCAGGCCGAAGCGCAGCTCGTCCACCGCACCGGCGGCGAGAACGAGGGCGGCATCGAGAGCGACTACGAGGAGGGCAAGCTCTACCTGTTCTCGCTCGACCAGCCCATTTTGCGTGGCCGCACGCGCTCGCAGCAGATGGGGCACCTCTTCTGCGACATGAAGGACTTCACCAAGCGCACCGCCTTCTTGAAGGAGACGGTGGTGGCAGACTTTCTCTCCCGCGAATTCTACGGCCCCATCCTGACGGCGGCCGCCCGCCACGCCCACGGCGCCGCCCACCTGGCCGACAAGGGCGGCATCTATCTGAACAACCTGCTCGGCGACGCGGTGAGCTTCTCGGGAGACATCGTCTCGCTGCTGGAGCTGTCGGAGGAGATCCGCCACGCCCTCGACAGCTACGCGCGGCGGCTGGACACCGAGAGCTCGCGCGAGTCGGTGTCGCGCACGGTCTCGACCATCGAGGAGAAGTACCGCGTCCGCCAGGAGCAGCTCACCACCTGGATCAAGTCGGCCAAGGAGGCGCAGCGGCGCGGCACGCTCGACCCCATCTCCGGCGAAGAGTCGTCGTACCGCCTGCGCGCGCTGGCGGTGGCGCAGCAGAAGCTGGACGATGAGCGCGAGAACGAGATCGCGCTGGCCTCGGGCGAGAAGCTGGAGGCGGGCATCTTCGTCTCCTACGGCGCCGCGCCTGAGGTGGCCACCTTCGAAGACCACATCTTCGGACCCATCAAAGTCTCCATCGCCGAGAAGATCAACGAGAGCGCCCGCGGCACCGCGCGCAACGGCGGAGTGCGCGCGCGCGTCGACGCCTTGCTCGCCGCCGAGCGGCAGCGCCGCGGCCAGCCCGGTCTCGTCTGCCCGCTGCACGTGGCGGTGTCGCAGCCGCTGTCGATGCAGATTCCGGCCGACATCGAGATTGCGCTGCGGCGGTCGGTGGCCGGCGGAGATCTGGAAGGAGCCGAGACGGTGCTGGGCGGCGTGGCGCGCGAGTTCGTCACGCGGCTGGCGTCGCAAGAGGCCTACGAAGATCGCGGCGACATCTACAACGGCGGCGCGGCGGTGTCGGAAGAAGCGCTGAAGGCGTGGATTGAAGCGCGCGGCGCGGACTATCTCTTCTTGCGGCGCGAGCTGCCCGTGACGAGCCTCAAGCCGGCCCTGCGCG
>DATBAA010000656.1:0-3522 GCA_036271755.1 Myxococcales bacterium
GCCTTTGGATGAGTGCCAATGTAGATGCCCGCCGGAATGGTCCAGATGGATCCTAAGACGACGGCGACGCTCGTGCGCACCAGCGTGAGTCCGGAGGCGCCGGCGATGTCGAGCCAGGCCTGCTTGTCGAGCGCCGAGAGCAGCTCGACGAGGCGGATGGTTCCCCAGACGCAGAGAGCGCCCAGCGCCGTCACCAGCACGATGAAGACCTTGGACGTCTTGGGCTCCGGGGACGCCATGACCGCGGGCTTCAGCACCGCCGGCTTGCGCATGGCCTTCACCTTCTGCTTCGTCCAGCGCCCCACGCCGCGCACCAGCTGAGAGTGGCGCAGCAACTCCAAGACCCACGAAGTGGCGGGCTCGGAGCCGCCCACGTCTTCGAACTTGAACTTCTCGCTCCAGGCCACCAGCGGCCGCCAGAAGAGCTGATCGACGACGACGATCATGATCACCATCGCCACCACGGCCGCGAACATGGCGCCGCGATTGTCCGCGTCGATGGCCACGCTCATGTACGCGCCCACGCCCGGCAGGCGGAAGTCGCGGTCGCCCAGGCGGAAGGCTTCGTTGATGGTGAGGAAGAACCAGCCGCCGGCCATGCTCATCATGCCGTTCCACACCAGGCCCACGGTGGAGTAGGGCAGCTCGATGCGCACGAAGCGGCGCCACCAGCCGAAGCGGTAGATGGCGCCGGCCTCCATCAGCTCGGAAGGGATGGCCCGCAGCGAGTGATAGAAGCTGAAGGTCATGTTCCACACCTGGCCGGTGAAGATCATCAAGATGGCCGACAGCTCGAGGCCCACGTTGGAGTGGGGAAAGAGCGCGGCCATGGCCAGCACGACGCCGGGCATGAATCCCAGCACGGGTATTGATTGTAATATATCGAGTAGCGGCAACAGCACGCGGTCGGCCAGCTTCACCCGCGCCGCGACGTAGCCGTAGAGGAGCGTGAAGAAGAAGGAGAAGATGAAGGCCACGAGGCCGCGGCAGAGCGAGAAGAAGGTGTAGAGCGGCAGCGCGCGGTAGCGCAGATCGATGACCACCGCCTCGTGCAGCGGCGCCCGCCACTCGCCGGCCAGCTTGGTGATGCCGAAGGCGCAGAGCCCCAGGAACGAGAGCACGGCCAGGTCGAGCCACGAGACCTGGCGCGGAATGGCGCGGACGAGCGCGAGACGGCCGACGTTGGGCTGAGTGTCAGCCATGAGCAGCGGGCAGGTGACACGCACCGCTCGATTCCGTCAAGCGACGTTTCCGGAACCTCTTCCAATGGTATTTCGTCCTGCAGCGAGGGGGATCGAGATGTCCATGCGCGTGTGGGTTGCCGTTCTGGCTCTGGCTGGCTGTGTCCGCGCGCAGGCAAGAGTGGAAGAGGCGGTCCCGGCGCTGCGGCTGCCGGGCGATGTGCGGGCGGTGCGCTACTGGCTGGAGATGAAGATCGACCCCGGCCAGCCCAGGTTCAGCGGCAAGGCGCGCCTCGAGGTGGGAGCAGGTGAACGACGACGGCGTGGTGAAGCTCACCTTGCCGCGCGCCATCGGGCCCGGGCAGGCGACGATCGAAGTCGAGTGGACTCACGCGTTCGAACCGCACGCGGCGGGGCTCTTCGTCAGCCCGGAGGCGGGCCTCAACTATGCCTCCTTATCCAAAGCTCGACTCGGTGATGCTGCCCGACGCGACCTACGCCTTGGAAAACGCCGGCGAGATTCATTACGCCGAAGATATCTTCCTGAACAAAGAAGGAGTGACTTCAGATCAGAGGCGAATCCTCATCGCCACCGTCATCGCGCACGAGCAGGCGCACCAATGGTTTGGCGATCTGGTGATGATGCCCTGGTGGGACGACGCCTGGCTCAACGAATCGTTCGCCACCTGGATGGCGACGCAAATGATTCAAGAATGGAAGCCGCAATGGAACGCCGGGCTCGATCTACAGCGGAGCGCCGTCGCGGCCATGAAGGCCGACGCCTTGCCGGGCGCGCGCGCCATCCGCCAGACGCTGACGTCGGTGAAGCAGATCCCCGCTCAGTTCGACGAGCTCACCTATCAAAAGGGCGGCGCGGTCTTGACCATGTTCGAGCACTATCTGGGTGCTGTTAAGTTTCGCCGCGGAATCAGCGCCTATATCGATGGGCATGCGCGGGGTACGGGCTCGACGGATGACCTCTTGGCCGCGCTCTCTCCAGAGGTGATCGCGCCGTTCCACAGCTTTCTCGATCAGGCCGGCGTGCCGCTCGTGCAAGCCTCTTTGCATTGCCCATCGATCACCTTGAAGCAGTCTCGTTTCTTGCCGCTCGGGTCGACGGTTGCCAATGATCGGCTGTGGCAGATTCCCGTCTGTCTTCGTCTCGGCAAAGGCGGTGAGTCGCGCGTGCAGTGCGCGATCTTGTCGAAGGCCGAAGAATCGATTCCTTTGCCGGAGTGCCCGGACTGGGTGATGCCCAATGCGGATGCCGCGGGCTACTATCGCTGGTCGATGCCCGGCGCGGAGTTGCAGAAGCTGCGCGCTGCAAAGCTCTCCACCCCGGAGCGGATCTCTTCCGCGCAATCGCTGAATGCCGCGGTCTCGAGCGGCGCGCTGCCGGCTGCGGAAGCCTTGGGCCTGCTCGAGCCCATCGTCCGCGACCCGGACGGCGAGGTGGCCGCCGAGGCGATGGCGCTGCTGCGGCAGACGCGCGATCACTTCCTGCCGGCGGAGGATGCGCCGCGCCTGAACGCGTACGCTTCGCAGCTCTTCGCGCCGGTGCTGGCGCGGCTCGGCTATTCGGCAAAGGCGGGCGAGAGCACCTCGACGCGGCGGCTGCGCGCGGCCGTGCTCGAGCTTTTGGCGTGGGCGGAAGACCCCGAGGTGGTGCGCAACCTGACGCGCTTGGGACGCGCCTATGCAGAGTCATTCAAGCCCGAGGCCGTCGACCCGGACCTGGCGCGGCTGGCGCTCTCCACCGCCGTCGAGCATGGCGACGATGCATTCTTCGACGGCTTGCAACAGCGTCTCGCGGCGGTGACGGACGGCGAGCTGCGGGTTCGAATCATCGCGGCGCTGGCCAGCTCGCCGCGCGGGCTCGCGCTCTCGCTCGATCCGCGGTTGCGACAGCAGGAGACGTCCGTTCCTCTCTTCATCCAGGGCGCGGATTCCCGCACGCGCGACGCCGTCTGGGCATTTACCCGGGCGCACTACGACGAGCTGGTCGCGCGGCTGCCAGAGCTGGGCGGCGTCACCTTCTTGCCGCAAGCCATGGAAGGGTATTGCGACGCAGCCAAGGCGGCAGAAGTCGAGGCTTTCTTCGGCCCGCGCGCCGCGAAGCATCCGGGCATGGAGCAGACGCTGCGCCAGACGGTAGAGTCCATCCGCCTCTGCGCCGCCCAGTCCGCCGCCCAATCCCCCAGCGCCCGCTCATTTTTCGCCACAGCGAAACATTGATATCGTGCGGCCAACCGTGGGGGACGGACAAGTGGACATCGGACTGGTAGTGGCGACGACTGAGTACGAATTGCCGAACGGGCGGAAGCTGACCCTCAACATCGGA
>DATBAA010000657.1:0-1862 GCA_036271755.1 Myxococcales bacterium
ACCGATGATTGCGCGGGCCTGATGCCTGGCTCGCTGCCCACGCCCATCCAGGCGACGCTGCCGCAGAACGAATGCATCGGCGGCACCACCGACGACGGAACGGGCACCTTCGCCTTGGGCTTCATCAACTCCGCCGGGCCGTCGTCCTTCCGGCAGTGGGAGTTCTTCACCATCCAAGACGGCAAGGCCGTGCAGGTCGGTGATCAGCCATTTGGCGGCGACGACGGAGCCAGCTTCCTGGACAGCCAGCCGAGCGGCTTCACCAAGTTCAGCAGCAACGAGGCCGTGGGAGACAGCGAGATCGACAGCTACGACCACGGCGGCAACCTCACCTCGAGGGCGGGTCTCGCCAGCTCCAATGAGACGGCCGGCGCCACCTCGGCGATCGGCGTCGACCCCTCGGGCGGCACTGCCACCGCGTTCCAGGTCTTCGACACCGCGAAGGGCTGGAGCACGGTCTACAAGCGGTTCGACAAGACCGGCGTCGCGGCGACGGGCAACGTCACCATCGACACCCAGGACCGCGCGGTGCAGGCCGTCGGCGTGGCGCTCTCCGGCGACGCGCTGGTGCTCGTCCGCGACGGGTCGAGCTTCGCGGCGCGCTGGCTGTCGCGCGAGGGCGCCGCGCTGACCGATTGGTTCGCGGTCCCCGGCTCGCTGCCGTTCCCGAGCGTGCAGTTCCTCATGGACGGCAGCGTGGTGCTGGCCTTCAATGGCGGCAGCCAGGTGAATCAATACAAGTACCAAATCGCCGACGGGAAGACGGCGCTGAACCCGGCTCCCGCCTTCCTGCTGCAGCGCCTGGGCAATGCCTTCGCGCCGGTGCGCAACGGCCGCGGCTATGCGGCATGGGGAGCGGCTGGTCCCTGCGCCGGGTCGCTGGAGGTGCTGACCACCTCGGGCAAGTCGTGCGGCTGCACGAAGGTGCCGCAGTTCGAGAACGGCTTGTCCATCGGTCGCGACGGCTCGCTGATCGTCGGCGGGCCCATCGTCAACTTCGGCAGCTGCGTCTACGACCTGTACCCGAAGCTGCTCAAATAAGTGTCGCAGCGCGGGCGCGGCAGGGTCTATCGGATAAGACGTTCATCTGAGGAGATGCCCATGAATCGCTTCGCGCTGGTTGGTCTCTTGGTTGCCGCTGCTTGCGGGGGCGGCAACCCTTCCACGCAGCAGACGGTCGGGGCGGCGGGCGCCACGCTGCAGGCCGGCGCGGCCACGCTGACCATCCCCGCCGGAGCGCTGAGCGCGGACACGCAGGTGACGCTGCGCGAGGCGGAGCCGCAGCACGCGGGACGCTCGGTTCGCTTCGAGATCGAGCCGCGCGGGAAATCGCTGGCGCAGGCGGCCCAGCTCTCCATCCGCGTCGACGACAGCAACGTGAAGGTGAAGATGCACGGCGGCGACGATGGCCTCTTGGACGTCGAGGTCGAGGATCGCAACCACGGCGACTTCAAGACCAGCCTGGGCTCCTTTGATTCGGTGGAAGTGGAGCTCGAGCACGGCGCCAACTGCACGCTGCCGTGCCCGTCGAATCAGGAATGCGACGACGGAGCCTGCAAGGCCCACGGCGACGATGGCGCCCCGACGTGCAGTCCCGTCTGCGCGTCAGGCTTGGAGTGCGACGACGGAACCTGCAAGGCGCACCACGGCGGTTGACGAAGTCACGCTCAGGTAAACGGGCTTCGTGGGGAGAAATGCCCCACAGGCTGCAGGTATACCCTCGCCTTCACGTCATTTGTGACAGCGTTCACCGTTGTCACAAACGAGGCGGAAGCGAAGGTGTCCCCCGGGGAGTCAGTCGCGGACGAGCGTCGCCTTGCCGTCGTGGAGCGAGCTCGCGATCAGCTCCTCCATCTTGTGCT
>DATBAA010000658.1:0-3328 GCA_036271755.1 Myxococcales bacterium
GAGCTGGTGGAGTTTCCCGGCGGCCTGCAGGGCCTGGTGCTCAACCTGGAAGAGGACTCCGTCGGCGTCGCGCTGATGGGCAGCCAGGAGCACCTGCGCGAAGGCGACACCGTCAAGCGCACCGGCCGCATCGCCGACGTGCCCGTGGGTCCCGAAGTCTCAGGACGAGTCCTCAACGCCCTGGGGGCGCCCATCGACGGCAAGGGTCCGCTGAATACGAAGGAGCGCCGCAAGATCGAGGTGAAGGCGCCCGGCATCATCGCCCGCGAGTCGGTGAAGGAGCCCATGCAGACGGGCATCAAGGCCATCGACGCCATGATCCCCATCGGCCGCGGACAGCGCGAGCTGATCATCGGCGACCGCCAGACGGGCAAGACGGCCGTCGCGGTGGACGCGATCATCAATCAAAAGGGCCAGAACGTCTTCTGCATCTACGTCGCCATCGGCCAGAAGCAGTCCACCGTGGCCCGCGTGGTGGACAAGCTCACCAGCCACGGCGCCATGGAGTACACCACGGTGGTTGCGGCCAATGCGTCGGACCCGGCCCCGCTGCAGTTCCTTGCGCCGTACACCGGCGTGACCATGGGCGAGTACTTCCGCGACAGCGGCCAGCACGCGCTCATCATCTACGACGACCTCTCCAAGCAGGCCGTCGCCTACCGCCAGCTCTCGCTCCTCTTGCGCCGCCCGCCGGGCCGCGAAGCGTATCCGGGCGACGTGTTCTACTTGCACAGCCGCCTGCTCGAGCGCGCCGCCAAGCTGTCGAAGGATCGCGGCGGCGGCAGCCTCACCGCGCTGCCCATCATCGAGACCCAGGCGGGCGACGTCTCGGCGTACATCCCCACCAACGTCATCTCCATCACCGACGGCCAGATCTTCCTCGAGACGGACCTCTTCAACGCAGGCCAGCGCCCGGCCATCAACGCCGGCATCTCGGTGTCGCGCGTCGGCGGCTCGGCGCAGATCAAGGCGATGAAGAAGATCGCCGGCTCCATGCGCCTCGAGCTCGCGCAGTACCGCGAGCTGGCGGCCTTCGCGCAGTTCGGCTCCGACCTCGACAAGTCCACGCAAGAGACGCTGGCCCGCGGCGCGCGCCTGACCGAGATCTTGAAGCAGGGCCAGTACGTGCCGATGCCGGTCGAGAAGCAGATCGTGCAGATCTACGCCGGCACCCAGCGCGACGCGCAGGGCGTGGGCTTCATCCGCAACATCGACGTGCCGGACGTGACCCGCTACATGACCGAGCTGATGGAGTTCATGGACACGCGCCACGCCGCGGCCTTGAAGCTCCTGCGCGAGAAGAAGGACCTGACCGACGACGTTCGCAAGGGCCTCGACACCGCGCTGACCGAGTTCAACACCGTCTTCAAGCCGTCGGCGAAGAAGACCTAGAGAAATGGCCTCGCTTCGCACAATCCGGACTCGCATCAAGTCCGTGAAGAGCACCCAGAAGATCACCAAGGCGCTCAAGCTGGTGGACGCGGCGAAGCTGCGGCGCGCCCAGGACGCGGTGCTGCGCGCGCGGCCGTATGCGCAGATGCTCGACGAGGTGCTCTCGTCCCTGGCCGGAGGTCAGGAAGAGGGCGCTCCGCCGCCGCACCCGCTCATGGAAGTGCGCGAGCCGAAGAAGATCGAGATCCTGATGTTGACCTCCGACCGCGGCCTCTGCGGCGGTTTCAACTCGAACCTGCTCCGGCGCGCGCAGCGCTTCATGAACGAAGAGGCCAGCAAGTACGAATCGGTGCAGTTCGGCACCGTCGGCCGCCGCGGCCGCGACTGGGTGAAGAAGCGCGGGTACCAGGCGCGCAAGGACTACCCGGGCGTCGTCGGCAAGCTGCGGTTCCCCGTCGCCAAAGAGATCGCCGACGACCTGATCGCCGAGTACACGCACCACAACGTCGACGCGGTCTTCTTGCTCTACAACCGCTTCAAGAGCGCGGCCACGCAGGAGATCACGCTCTCCCAGCTCCTGCCCATCGTGCCGGCCAAAGAAGAAAGCCCCAAAGCCGAAGGCGCGAAGGGGTTCATCACCCCCGAGCACCTCTACGAGCCTGGCCGCGAGCAGCTTCTGCAGCATCTCATCCCCAAGCAGCTCGCCACGCAGATCTGGCGGGCCTTGCTCGAGTCGGGCGCCTCGGAGCACGCGGCGCGCATGACGGCCATGGACGCCGCCACCAAGAACGCGAGCGAGAAGATCAGCAGCCTTTCCCTCGAATACAACCGCGCCCGGCAGGCGGCGATCACCAAGGAGCTCATGGAGATCGTCTCGGGCGCAGAGGCACTCAAGTAATGGCCACGAACAGCAACGGCAAAGTCACGCAGGTCATCGGTCCGGTCGTCGACGTGGCCTTCCCGCCCGGCACGCTGCCGGAGATCTACACCGCGCTCCTGCTCACCAACCCCAGCATCTCGGATGCGGCCGACAACCTGACCGTCGAGGTCGCGCAGCACCTGGGCGAGGACACCGCCCGCTGCATCGCGATGGACTCGACCGAAGGCCTCATCCGCGGCCAGGCCGTGAAGAACACGGGCTCGCCCATCATGATGCCGGTGGGCAAGGGCGTGCTGGGCCGCATCTTGAACGTCGTCGGCCAGCCGGTGGACGAGAAGGGCCCGGTCAAGGCCAGCAAGTATCTGCCCATCCACCGCGAGCCGCCGCCCTTCACCGATCAGGACGTGCGCATGGTGCCGTTCGAGACCGGCATCAAGGTCATCGACCTCTTGGCGCCGTATCTGCGCGGCGGCAAGATCGGCCTCTTCGGCGGCGCCGGCGTGGGCAAGACCGTGCTCCTCATGGAGCTCATCCACAACGTCGCCCGCGCCCGCGGCGGCTTCTCGGTCTTCGCCGGCGTCGGCGAGCGCACCCGCGAAGGCAACGACCTCTATTACGAGTTCCAGGAAGGCGGCGCCAACGCCGTCATCAAGCCTGACGACCTGGAGAACAGCCTCGCCGTGCTGGTGTACGGCCAGATGAACGAGCCGCCCGGAGCGCGCGCCCGCGTCGCATTGTCCGCGCTCGCCATCGCCGAGTACTTCCGCGACGAAGAGGGCAAGGACATGCTGCTCTTCATCGACAACATCTTCCGCTTCACGCAGGCGGGCTCGGAAGTGTCGGCGCTCCTGGGACGCATCCCGTCCGCCGTCGGTTACCAGCCGACGCTCTCTACGGAGATGGGCGGTCTCCAAGAACGCATCACCTCCACCAAGAAGGGCGCCATCACCTCCGTGCAGGCCATCTACGTGCCCGCCGACGACCTGACGGACCCCGCACCGGCGACGGCCTTCGCGCACTTGGACGCCACCACCGTGCTCTCCCGCGCGCTGACCG
>DATBAA010000659.1:0-5272 GCA_036271755.1 Myxococcales bacterium
GGGGCTTTTCACCGCAGTTCGGCGCCCGGCCCATGGGGCGGCTCATCCAGACGTCGGTCAAGAAGCCGTTGGCGGAGCGCATCCTCTTCGGAGACCTGGAAAAGGGCGGGCGTGTGCTCTTGGATGTGAATGAAGGCAAGCTGGAATTGCGATTGGATGTCGAACCCGCCAATTAGGTGGCGAAGGGGCGTGGCCGCTAGAATAGAGCGGTCATGCCCGTCTTTTTGAGTACCGCGGCTCTGCTGCTGCTGATGGCGCAAGAAGGCCTTCCGCCAGCTCCGCCGCGCATGGCTACGGACGACACGCCGTCCGCGATGGCGTGCACCTTCGTAAGCTTCTTACGGGGCGACCAATGCTTCTTTGAGGCCGCCAGCGGTCCAGCCGAACGCCGCGACACCAGCGAGTCCGCGGCCCGCGCCGGATCGCGTGAATGCGCGGTGGAGTCTCGCGGCGACGATGGGCTGCGCAAGGAGTGCGAGAGCGCCGTCGCCGAAGTGAGCCTGGGCGATCTGTGCGCGCTGCACAGCCGGCTCGTCGATGCGCAAGGACGGCTCACGCGCGAGTCGGCGGCCTGCGCGGAATCATTGCGCGAGGCCATTGGCCGCACCTCCCGCGCGGCAGCGCTTTCTCTGTCGTGCTGCTCTTGCCTCGAGCAATCGCATTGCGCGGTCAATGCCAATCAATGCCGCCGCGAATTGGGTGAATCAAAGCCCGGCCGGGAGCTCAATGCTTGTATGGCGCGCTCTTGCAGCAACGCATGCGGCTTCAATCAAGGCAGCGAAGCCGCGGCGCCCGCGCCCCGGCAGCGCCGCTCTTCCGCCGTGCCCGACGAGCCAGACAAGACCTGAGGGATCATCCAATGCCGCGCTTCTCGATCGTCGCCTGCCTTGCCGCCGCCGCCTGCGCCACCGAACCCATCGCGGTCGCCGCCGCGCCCACGCCGCTCCGGCCGGTGCCTTTCAACGCCGCGCAGTTCGCGGCCGGCCAGGCGACGCCGGTGGACTGCGAGCGGGCCGCCCGCGAAGTGCGCGATCACGACGACGCCTGGACCGCGCTCGTGGCCTGCGTCGAGCGCTCGAAGTGGCCGGTGGGCGAGTTCACCCGCCTGGACTTGCTCATCAGCGGCTTCTGGGATCGCGATCTGCAGACCCGCCCCGACGCGCCCCGGCTGGTGGCCAAGGTCATCGCGCTGCGCGGCGGAGACGTGGAGGGCGACATTCCCACCGCCCAGAAGAGCCGCGTGCCGCTCTTCACCCTGGCGGCCGCGCTGCGCGAGCCCGACGTCTACAAGGGCCGCTGGGTGCTGATGCGCGGCGCGCTGGCCGACGTGAAGCAGGCCAACGGCTCGGCCGCCGCGCTCCTCAAGGAGACGCAGCTGCGCGCCACCACGCAGGAGGTCCTCCACGACGGCACGTACAACCGCACCGAGACCAGCGAGACGCACGCGCTCAACGGCCAGGTCCAGGCCGGCCCCTTCGGCAACCTTCGCGCCGACGGGACGCTCGAGACCAGCAAGCGCAGCGAGAGCCAGAAGCTGCGGCACCGCTACGTCAACGAGCGCGTCGAGACCGGCCGCATCGCGCTGGGCAAGCTGGCCGAGGCAGATCCGTTCATGGAGCCGGGCCGCGAGTTCCTCTTCCTGGGCCGCTTCGACGGCACGCGGCCCCCGAGCGACGACCAGACCGCGCCGGTGGCCGTGGTCACCATCGCCGGCTACTACGCGCCCAACGCGCTGATGCTGCAATGACCGCGCGGGTGCGGGCCATCGAGCACGGCATCGTTCTGCAGGACTTCTCGAACTTTGCCGATGCCGAGACCGCACTGGGCGCTTTCGCCGAAGCCCGCGCGTTCGTGCAGCTTCAGCCGCGCGGCTCGATCCTCATGCTCACCGACGTGACGGGCTCGAACTTCACCCAGCCGGTCATCGAGGGCATCCGCGACCTGGCGGTGCACAACAAGCCTTGGGTCCGGGCGAGCGCGCTCTTCGGGCTGACGCCGATCATGCGCGTCATCTGCCGGGCGCTGCTGGCGCTCACCGGACGCGAGATCAAAGTCTTCGAGACGCGCACGCAAGCCATGGCTTACCTGATGGGCTTCAGCGTCCCTGCCAGCGCGGCGGCCGCTTCTCCGCAAACGCCTTCAAGCCCTCCAAGCGGTCCTCGCTGAGCAGCGGCCTCTCGTACTGCTTGCGCTCACCGGCCAGCGCCTCGTCCATCTGCAAATCCCAGCCGTCGTCGATGGCCGTCTTCGCCGCCGCGATGGCCACCGGCGAGTTCGCGGCGATCTCCGCCGCCAGGGTCAACGCGGCGTGCAGGCTCTGTCCGGGCGCGCTGACGCGATTGGCGAGGCCCATGGCCTGCGCCTCGACGGCGGCCACGCGGCGGGCGGTGAAGATCAGCTCCTTGGCGCGCCCCAGGCCGATGATCCGCGCCAGCCGCACCGTGCCGCCGCCGCCCGGGATGACGCCGATCTTCGTCTCGGTCAGGCCGATCTGCGCCGCGGGATCCAGCACGCGCAGGTCGCAAGCCAACGCCAACTCGCAGCCGCCGCCCAACGCGAGGCCGTTGACGGCCGCAATCCACGGCTTGCCGCACTTCTCGATCTCGCGAAAGCTCGCGTGCAGGTCCACCAGCCAGCGGCGGACGTCGTCGTGCGTCCAGTTGGCGCGCTCTTTCAAGTTGGCGCCGGCGCAGAACGCCTTCTCTCCCGCGCCGGTGATGACCACCGCGCGAACCTCCGCGTCGGCGGCGGCCTCCATGGCCTGCCGGCCGATCTCCTTCACCAGCGCCACCGAGAGCACGTTGAGCTGCGGCTCCTTGTCGATGGTGAGCAGCCGCACCGCCGCCTGCGTCTCGACCTTCAGCTCCGCCATGCAGCTTCAGTAGCTGAAACGCCCTCCCCAGCAAAGAACCGTGCTGGTCCTCGTCCTCGATTTCGGAGGCTCGTGGCCGATTTCGAGCACGTGATCGAGCGCCAGTCCCAAAAACGAGGACGACCACGAAGCGTCAGGTCGCGGCGGACGGGCGCGCTTCGCCGGGCTTGCGGCGGCCGAGCGCGGCCTGGAGCCTGCGGCCGGTCAGCTTGCGACCGATCAGCTCCTGGGCGAGCACGCCCGCGTCGATGAGCTTGTCCAGATCGACGCCCGTCTCGACGCCCATGTCGTTCAACATCGAGACCAGGTCCTCGGTGGCGAGGTTGCCCGCGGCTCCCGGCGCGTAGGGGCAGCCGCCCATGCCGCCGACGCTGGTGTCGAAGGTGGTGATGCCCATCTCCATGGCCGCGAGCGTGTTGGCGAGCGCGGTGCCGTGCGTGTCGTGCAGGTGCAGCGCCAGCATGGACGGGGGGAACTCGCTGCAGAAGAGCTGGACGATCTCCCGCGTCTGCTTGGGGTTGCCGACGCCGATGGTGTCTCCCAGCGACAGCTCGTCCACGCCGTAGCCGCGCAGCGTCCGCGCCAAAGCCAGCGCTCGCGCGGGGTCGACATGGCCCTCGTACGGACAGCCCCAGACGGTGCTCAAGTAAGCGCGGACGAAGAGGCCCTTGGCCTTGGCCACCGGCACCACTTCGCCGAAGTGCGCCAGCGACTGCGCCATGCTCTTGTTGGTGTTCTTCTGGTTGTGCGTCTCGCTGGCGGACATGAAGATGGCCACCTCGCGCACTCCGGCAGCCACCGCGCGATCGAGGCCGGTGCGATTGGGCACCAGCGCCACGTAGCGCTGCCCCTCGTGCGGCTGAAGCGAGCGCGCCAGGGCGTCGGTGTCGGCCAGCTGCGGAATCCAGTCGGGCCGCACGAACGAGCCGATCTCGATGCGCTTCAGACCGGCGGCCGCCAGCGCCTCGATGAGCTGCTGCTTGCCCGCGAGCGGCACCTTGGCGCCCTCGTTCTGCAGCCCGTCGCGGGGGCCCACTTCGTAGATCGAGACCTTCATGAGCCGTTCTTCTCCAGCAAGGCGATGAGCTGCGGCGTCTCGTGAGTCAGCTCGGCGTCGGGTTCGAGCCGTCGCAACGACAGCCCCGCCGCGACCGCCAGCGCCGCCAGCTCAGCGGGTGGATAGTATCTGATGACGAAGGTCGCCGAAAGCACCGCTTTGCCCGGCATCTCCAACCGCTTCGTCACCCGGTCGACAGAGCCCTCGAAGGCGCTCTCTTCGACGACGCGGCCCAGGCCCGGAACGTCCTCCGCGAAGCTCGCCGCCGGGTTGCGGGCCAGCCGCAGCGGGTTGTCCTGGGTGAGCACCAGCGAGCCCAAAGGCCGAAGCACGCGCGCGGCCTCGCGCAGGGCCTGTAAAGAGTCTTCGTGCGAGCCGAGGAACATCGAGCTGTAGAAACAGAACGCGGCGGCCAGCGAGCCCGCGTGCAGCGGCAGGGAACGCAGATCGGCCCGCAGCAGCCGCGCCAGCGGGGCCTGAGCGCGCGCTTCTTTCAGCAGCAGCTGGCTGCGGTCGATGCCCAGCGCCTCCGCGTAACCTTGTTCCGCCAGCGCCCTCAAATGCCTGCCGTAGCCGCAGCCGAGGTCGGCCAGCGGCTTTCCAGGAGCAACTTGGGCCAGCTCGAGCGCAATGCGGACATCGTCGCGAGCCAGCCTGGGCGGCGCGAACCTGCGCGTGGTCTCGAGGAAGATGCGGTCCGCGTCGCTCACGGCCTACCGCGCGTTGCGCGCCTTGGAGGCGGCCGGGTCTTCGCCCAGCCACTCTTCGGCCCACTTGCCCATTGCCCCGAAGACGCGCGAGAGGCCCTGCCCCTTCTTGGTCAGCGCGTACTCGGTGCCGATGGGCTTGGCGATGACCCGGCGCTCGACGATGCCGTTCTCCTCCAGCTCCTTCAGCCGCTCGGCCAGCATCTTGTCGCCCACCACCTCGATGTACGCGGAGAGCTCGCCGTAGCGCATGGGCCCTTCGAGCAGCGCCTGGATGATCTGCCCCGTCCACCGTTTGGCCAGGAGGTCGAGCGCTTCTTGGAACTTGGCGCAGATCTGGGTGCTATGACGGGCCATCGTGCGCAAATAGTAGCGCCGCGAATCCTTCCGCGCCATCCGGCGTCTTTTACTTCCGAAAGGGAAGTTGCTCCCTTAAAGAAAGAGGAACAGTCATCATGGCCACTTGGAACATCGATCTCGCCCACTCCGCCATTCACTTCAGCGCCCGCCACATGGTGGTCTCCAAGACCCGCGGCCGGTTCGCGAAGTTCAGCGGCACCCTCCAGTTCGATCCGAAGGAGCTGAGCAAGGGCTCGGTCACCGTCGAGATCGACCCCTCCAGCATCGACACCGGCG
>DATBAA010000660.1:0-6111 GCA_036271755.1 Myxococcales bacterium
CCGAAGATGATGGGCGTCGACATGAGGAAGCTGAAGCGCGCGATCGCCTCGCGGTTGAAGCCCTGGGCGAGGCCGACGCTGATGGTCGAGCCGCTGCGCGAGACGCCTGGAATCAACGCGGCCGACTGCGCGAAGCCGATGACGAGGCTGCGGCCCAGCGTCATCTGATCGAGGTCGCGCGTCTTGCTGCCGATGCGGTCGCAGGCCCAGAGCACTACGCCCATGATGCCCAGGGTGCAGGCGATGAGCAGCGGCGCGCGCAGGTTCTCTTCCGCCCAATGATCGAGCAGCTTGCCGATGATCGCGCCGGGGATCGCGGAGACGACCAGCGCCCAGAAGAGCCGCACGTCCTCGGCCGCCCCTTGCCGGAACAGCCCGGCGCGCAGCAGGCGGATCCAGTCGCGCCAGAAGACCGCCAGCACCGCCGCGAGCGTTCCCCAGTGGAGCGCCACGTCGAAGGCGAGCCCTGGATCTTCCCAGTGCAGCACCCAAGGCAAGAGCGTCAGGTGCGCGCTCGACGAGATGGGCAGGAACTCCGCGAGCCCCTGCACCACCCCGTAGACGATGGCCTGGTAGAGAGGCAGCAGCTTACGTGCCCTCGTGCCAGCTGGAGATGTACTTCTCCTGCTCCGGCGTGAGCTTGTCGATCTTCACGCCCATGGCCTTGAGCTTGAGCCGGGCGATCTCCTTATCGATGTTCTCCGGCACCGGATAGACTTCCTTCTTCAGCTGCTTCGCGTTCTTCACAACATACTCGGCGCTCAAAGCCTGGTTGGCGAAGCTCATGTCCATGACGCTGGACGGGTGGCCTTCGGCGCTGGCCAGGTTGATGAGGCGGCCCTCGCCCAGCACGGCGATGCGGTTGCCGTTCTTGAGCCGGTACTCGTCGACGTACTCGCGCGCCGTGGTCTTCTTGGCGTTCTTCTCCAACCAGGCGATGTCGATCTCCACGTTGAAGTGGCCGCTGTTGGCGACGATGGCGCCGTCCTTCATCTTCTCGAAGTGCGCCTGGGCGAGCACCGAGCTGTTGCCGGTGACGGTGCAGAAGAAGTCGCCGACCTTGGCGGCCTCGAGGCCGGTCATGACGCGGAAGCCGTCCATGGTGGCCTCGAGCGCCTTCAGCGGATCGATCTCGGTGACCACCACGTCCGCGCCCATGCCCTTGGCGCGCATCGCGAGCCCGCGGCCGCACCAGCCGTAGCCGAGCACCACGAAGACCTGGCCGGCGATGAGCCGGTTGGTCGCGCGGATCATGCCGTCGATGGTGGACTGGCCGGTGCCGTAGCGGTTGTCGAACATGTGCTTCGTCAAAGCGTCGTTCACCGAGATGACCGGGAAGGCCAGGTCGCCCGACTTCTGCATCGCGGTGAGGCGCTGCACGCCGGTGGTGGTCTCTTCGGTGCCGCCGATGATGTACTCGAGCAGCTCGCGGCGATCGGTGACGATGCTGGAGACGAGGTCGCAGCCGTCGTCCATGGTGATGTTGGGCTTGTGATCGAGCGCGGCCTTGATGTGCTGGAAGTAGGTGTCGCGATCCTCGCCCTTGATGGCGTAGGTGCGGATGCCCTGATCGACCAGCGCGCTGGCGACGTCGTCCTGGGTGCTCAAGGGGTTCGAGGCGCAGAGGACCAGGTCGGCGCCGCCGGCCTTGAGGGTCATCATGAGGTGCGCGGTCTCGGTGGTGACGTGCAGGCAGGCCGACACGCGCAGGCCCTTGAGCGGCTTCTGCTTGGCGAACCGCTCGCGGATGCTGGTGAGCACCGGCATCGACCGTCCGGCCCACTCGATGCGGCCGTGGCCCTTGGCGGCGAGGCCCAGATCCTTGACGTGATGCTGCTGCGCGGTCTTCCCGTTCGACATCTTTTTGGCGACGGCCATCGAGTCTTCCTTTGGGTGTGGGGCGCCCCATTACCCCAAGTAGACGCGCCGCGCCAGTACCCGCGGCGTCAGGAGCCGACGACTCGCTGCCGCGCGGCGATCCACGCCGGCCTCGCGAGCAGGCGGTCCAGCCAGGCTGAGAGCTTCGGATAGGCCGCGAAGCTGAAGCCGCCGGTCTTGATCAAGTCGAAGTGCGAGGCATAGGCGACGTCGGCCAGCGAGAACTCACCCTCCAGCCAATCGCTCTGCTGCAGCGCCGCCTCCAGCACCGCCAGATAACGCGGCAGCTCTTTTTCGGAAGCCGCGGCGGCCTGCGCGTCGCCCTCGGTCTTCCAGAAGGCCTTCACCTGGGCGTTGGTGAAGCGGAAGATGTTGATGCAGGCCGGGCTGACGTGCGCCGACTGGAAGAAGCACCAGCGCAGCACCGCGGCCTTGTTCGCGCCCAGGAGCCTCGGGTTGTGCTTCTCGGCCGCGTGAAAGTTGATGGCGTTCGATTCCCAGAGCGAGAACGCGCCGTCGCGCAGCGCGGGGATCTTACCCATGGGATTCACGGCCAGGTAGTCCGCCGACGTGTTCTCGCCCTTGCTGGTGTCGACGAGCGTCGCGTCGTATCTGGCGCCGATCTCGTTCAGGCCGAAGACGGCGCGCGACGAGTTGCCCGACATCTTGCCGTAGAAGAGCTCCATAGGCTTATTTGAGCCCGGCGGCCTGGCGCAGCGCCTGCACCCGGTCGGTGTGCTCCCAGGTAAACTCGGGCTCGCTGCGGCCGAAGTGGCCGTACGCGGCGGTCTTCTCGTAGATGGGCCGCAGCAGGTCGAGGTCCTTGATGATGGAGGCGGGCTTCAGCGAGAAGGTGGCGCGGACGGCCTTCTCGATCTGCTCCTCGGACACCGCGTGCGTGCCGAAGGTCTCCACCAAGATGGAGACCGGCTCGGCGACGCCGATGGCGTAGGCCACCTGCACTTCGCAGCGTTTGGCGAGGCCGGCCTTGACCACGTTCTTGGCCACCCAGCGGCCGGCGTAGGCAGCGCTGCGGTCGACCTTCGAAGGGTCCTTGCCGGAGAAGGCGCCGCCGCCGTGGTGGCCCATGCCGCCGTAGGTGTCGACGATGATCTTGCGGCCGGTGACGCCCGAGTCGCCCATGGGTCCGCCGATGATGAAGCGGCCGGTGGCGTTGATCATGCGCTTCATGTTCGGAGCGCGCAGCTCCTTGGGAATGACCTTGTCGATGATCTCGGCGTTGACCGCTTCGCGCAGGTGTTCGGTGCTGACGCTGTCCTCGTGCTGGGTGGCGATGACCACCGCCTGCACCTTGTGCGGCTTGCCGTCCTTGTACTCGACCGAGACCTGGCTCTTGCCGTCGGGGCGCAAAAACTTCAGGTCTCCGCGGCGGGCCTTGGCCAATTCGCGCGTGAGCCGGTGGGCGAGCGCGATGGGCAGCGGCATCAGCTCTTCGGTCTCGTCGCAGGCGTAGCCGAACATCATTCCCTGATCGCCGGCGCCCTGCTCCTTGTTGGCGTCCGAGTCGACGCCCATGGAGATCTCGGGCGACTGCTGCTCGACCGCCACCATCACGCCGACGCTGCGCGAGTCGAAGCCCATGGCGCCGTCGTTGAAGCCGATGCGCTCGACCGTGCGGCGGACGATCTCCGGGTACTTGAGCGTGGCCTTGGTGGTGATCTCGCCCAGCAACACCACGAGGCCGGTCTTGACGGCGGTCTCGAGCGCCACCCGGCTGTGCTTGTCCTGGCGGAGGCACTCGTCGAGGACCGCGTCGGAGATCTGGTCGCAGACCTTGTCGGGGTGGCCTTCGGTTACGGATTCGGAAGAGAAGAGCGCGTCGCGAAGCTGCATTTGTATGTCCTCAGCCCGGGTTCAGACCGGCGTGGAACGAAAAGGGCGCGCACAATGGACGACGATGGCGCGGAAAGTCAATGCGGAATCCCTCAATGGCCCGCTTCCGAGAGGAAGGGGAAGCGGGCGCGCATCTGCTGCAGGACGTAGCTCTCGATCTCGTCGTGCGAGGTGAACTGCATGGCCGCCTCCAGCACCTGCTTCGCGTCGCTCAGATCGGCCCCGCGCAGCACGCGCTTCACTTTGGGAATGTCCGCCGGATTGACCGACAAAGTGTCCAAGCCGAGCGCCAGGAGCACCAAGGCATGGAGCGGGTCTCCGGCCATCTCGCCGCACATGGCGACCTCGATCCTGGCCGCGCGCGCGCCCGCCACCGAGTGCTGGATGAGCCGCAGCACGCCCAGGTGGAGCGGCCGGTAGAGATACGCCACCTCGCGGTTGCCGCGGTCGATGGCCAGCGAATATTGGATGAGGTCGTTGGTGCCGATGGAGAAGAAGTCGCACTCGAGCGCGAGGCGGTCTGCCGAGAGCGCGGCGGCCGGCGTCTCCAGCATGATGCCCACCGGGATGCGCTCGGCGACCGCGTGGCCTTCGCGGACGAGCTCCTGCCGCACCGCTTCGATCTGCTTGCGCGCCTCGCGCAGCTCTCCCACCGCGGCGATCATCGGCAGCATGATGCGCAGCGAGCCGTGCACCGACGCCCGGAGCAGCGCGCGGACCTGGGTGCGGAAGAGCTGCGGGTGGCGCAGCGTGAAGCGGATGGCGCGCAGGCCCAGCGCGGGGTTGGGCTCGTGCGAGCGGTGGCCGATGGGCAGCTTGTCGCCGCCCAGATCGAGCGTGCGGATGGTCACCGGCCGCCCCTGCATCTGCTGCAAGATCTGCGAGTAGGCGCGGATGTGCTCCTCTTCCGAGGGTAGCTCCTCGCGGTTCAGGTAGAGGAACTCGGTGCGGTAGAGGCCCACGCCCTCGCCGCCGTGGGCGAGCACCGAGGGCACCTCTTCGGGGAACTCGATGTTGGCGTAGAGGTTGATGCAGCGGCCGTCGAGCGTGGTGGCCGGCAGATCGCGCTGCTCCAGGAGCTTCAGATCGCGCTCGCGCAGGTCTTCGCGGGCGGCCTCGAAGCGGGCGATCTCGGCCGCGTCGGGCGAGACCAGCACCTCGCCAGTGGAGCCGTCGAGCGCGATGAGATCGCCGGTCTTGGCGATCTCGCTGCACGACTCGGCGCCCACCACGCAGGGCACCTCCAAGGCGCGGGCGAGGATGGCGGTGTGGGACGTCTTGGAGCCGAAGTCGGTGACGAGGCCGATCACTTTTCCCGAAGAGAGCAGCACCGCGGCGTCGGCCGTTTGCAGGTCGAAGGCCACCAGCACCACCGGATGCTTGGGAATCACCGCGATGGCCGGCTGCTCGCCCAAGAGGTTGTGGACGATGCGATCGCACACCTCGTCCAGGTCGGCGCGGCGCTCTGCCAGGTAGCCGTCGGAGCCGAGCTTCTCGCTCATCTCGCGGACCGCGCGGCGCATGGCCCACTCGGCGTTCAAGAGCTCGTCGCGGATGAGGACGTGCGCCTGCTGCTGCAGCGTCGGGTCGTCGGCCATCATCCGGTGCGCGTCGAGGATGTCGCCCTGCTCGCCCTCGCCCAGGCTGCGGCGGATGGCGGCCAGCTGATCGACGGTGATCTTCACCGCCTTCTTCAGGCGATCGACCTCGACGTCGATGGCCTCAGGCTGGACGTGGTAGCGCGGCACGCGCGCGCGCCTGCGATCGACCGGGTGGACCCGCCCGATGGCAACCCCGGGAGATGCTGGAATGCCAATCAGCTTCGCCAAGACCCGCGAAGGCTTATCACAGCCGCGAGAGCTTGAACTGCACCCTGCGCAGGTCTTCGTCCACCTTTTGAAACCGCGTCTTTCCCTGGTCGCTTGCCAGCTGGGCAGCCAGCTGCCGGGCCGCGTTTTGCAGGTTCACTTTTGCCGCCGGAACGGAAGCGAGCCAATCGAGCGCGCGCAGGGCCGCCGCGCGCACGTCCACGTCTTCGTCACCGCACAGCTTCACCAGCCCTGGAACGCCATCGGCGGATTCGGCGCGGCCCAGCTCGTAGGCGGCCCGCATCTTGATGAGCGGCGCCGGGTCCGCGAGCTTCGTCATCCAGCAGGCGGCCGCATCGCAGGTCTTGGCCAGCTCCAACACCGCCGCGGCGTCGTTCAGCGGCTTTGCCATGACTTCGCAAGGACGCTCAGTCTCGGGCTGGCCCAGCTCCGCCAGCTCCTTGCTGCAGTTGCCCTTCACCGAGATGCGCGTCGCCAGCGCCTGCAGCTCCTTCTGCAGCGAGCCGTCGCCGAGCAGCGCCACCGCCTGCGCCAGCACCTGCCGCCCGCG
>DATBAA010000661.1:0-5318 GCA_036271755.1 Myxococcales bacterium
CGAGCGGGAAGGGAATGGTCTCCGTCCGCCACCCCGCCGGGGTCGTCCACTTGAACGGCACCGGCGTTGCAGGAGCAGCCAGCATTGAAGCCAATGCGAGGGCGAGCATGCCGGTCCTTCTATCAAGAATCGAGCGCTGACGATGGGCCCTGACGTCATCCTCCTGATGTGCCTCATCCCTGCTTGCATGATTGCGGGCGGCGCAAGTTTCCTCTTGCGCCTATGGGTCAGCGAAGCAGACTCGCCCGAGGCAAGACCCCGCCACGCGAGGCGGACCTTCGCGCCGCGGCGGGTTTTGAGCTCGAGCTGAAGACAGTCGCCGCGATCTACGACGAGCGCCGGTGGACGCCCTTCGACGGCGCGCTGAAGTACGTCCTCTTGATTCCGCCGCAGCTCGCCTTCGCCTGGTTGATCTGCTGGCTGAAGGATCTGCGCCGCAATGCGGTTGTAGCTTTGGCGGCGAAAGATTGAAGGTTACTTGCCGCCGAAGAGGCGTTTGAGCCAGCCGAAGAAGCCGCCGCCGCCGCTGCTCTCCGCGACGGGCGCTTCCGGCTCCGGCGGGGCGTTCGCGTCGGTCAACCGCTTGCGCACTTCGTCCGGCGTGTCCTTGGTGGAGAACGTCGCCGTCATCACGCGGCCGGTCTTCGCTTCTTCGGCCGTCACGGTCAGGATGGCTTCCGCCGAGAGCGAGAAGACGATCTCGAACGACACCGACCCGCGCGGCCCCTTGGCGACGTCGCCGATGACCAGCGTGCCCAGGTATTCGTTGGACTGCGCCTTGTCGTTGTCGCCCTGGAAGATGACGATCTCGACAGTCTCCTGGTTGTCGCGCGTGGTACCGATGTTGAGCTGCTTCTTGTGCGGCAGCGTGGTGTTGCGCTCGATGATCTTCTTGAAGCGCCCGCCGGGCAGGCCGACGCCGATGCTCATCGGCAGCACGTCGACCAGCACGACGCCGTCGATCTGACCCGACTCCATCGAGTGGGCCAACAAGGCAGCGCCGAGCGCGACCGCTTCGTCGGGGTGCACCGCCTTCGACGGCTCGCGCCCGAAGAACTGGCGAATGCGCTCGCGCACCAGCGGCATGCGGCTCTGGCCACCGACCAGCAGCACCTCGGCGATGTCCTCTACCTTCAGGTTCCGCGCGCTCAGCACCTCTTCGCAGACCTTCAGCGATCGATCGACGAGGTGTCCGGTCAGCAGCACCAATTCGCTGCGCGAGACCATGGCCTCCAGGTCGTAGGGCTTCTCGCCCACCAGCGCCACGAAGGGCACCTTCACGCGGTATTCCAGCTGCTCGCTCAAAGCGATCTTCGCGCGCTCGGCCGCGTCGGTGACTCGCTGCAAAGCCACGCGGTCGCCGGGGAAGTCGATGCCGTTCTTCTCCTTGAACGCCTCGAGCAGGTGATCGACGATCACCTTGTCGAAGTCGACGCCGCCCAGGAAGGTATCGCCGCCCGTCGAGACCACTTCGTAGACGTTGCCGTGCAGCTCCAGGATGCTGGCGTCGAAGGTGCCGCCGCCCAGATCGAAGACCAGGACGCGCTGCTCCAGGTTGCGCCCGTGGCCGAACGCCAGCGCCGCGGCGGTGGGCTCGTTGACGATGCGCTCGACGCGCAGCCCGGCCAGCTCTCCGGCCTCGCGAACCGCCTGGCGCTGGTTGTCGTTGTAGTAGGCGGGGACGGTGATGACGGCGCGATTCACCTCCGTCGCCAGCCACCCCTGGGCAATGTCCTTCACCTCGCCCAGCACCAGCGCGGAGATCTCTTGCAGCGAGAACTTGCGATCGTTCAGCTGCACCGCCGCCTCGCCGCGGCTGCCCTCGATGATCTGGTAGGGGAAGCGGCCCATCAGGTCGCTGACGACGGTGGACGAGAACTGCCTGCCCACCAGGCGCTTGGCGCCGTAGACGGTGTTCTTCGGATTGATGAGCAGCTGGCCCTTGGCGGGGTGGCCGACGATGACCCGGCCCTTGTCGTTCAGCGCCACGATCGACGGGATGGTGTTGTAGCCCTCGCGCGAGGGGATCACCATGGGCTTGCCGTCCTTCACCACCGCCGCGGCGGAGTTGGTGGTGCCCAGGTCGATGCCGATCATCGGGCCTTTTTTGGAGGCCGAGATCTTGGGGGCCTGCATGGGCTCGGGCGCCTTGGCGGGCTCGGGCCTGGCGTCGGAGGACATCACCGGCGGCGGAGCGCGCTCGGGCTCTGGCCGGACGGGAAGAGCGGGAGCGGGCGGCGTCGAGGCTACCGGCGCCACGGGCGGCGGCGGGGTCGCGACCGGCTTGTCGGGCGGAGGCGGCGGCTTGATGCCCGGCAGCGAAGTGATGGCCGGCCGCGGCGGAGGAGCCGGCGGAACCGGCGCGGCCGGCTCGACCTTGAGCGGCTTGGGCGGCTTTCCACCCAAGGCAAGGATCAGATCGCGCCCGGCGTCGTCGACCCCGTACAGCTGCAGCCGCATGCCCAGATCGTTGGTCTCGATGACGAGGCCACCGAGACGGAAGGCCGGCTGGCCCGTGCTGAGCAACGCCGCGACCTTGACGTCGGTCCCTTTGACCTTGGGCGTCTTGGTGCGGATGAAGAAGAAGTTCTGGCGCAGCTCCTCGCCATAGCGGGCCTTGACGTCGTCCGGACCGGCGCAGGGCAGCTTGATTTGCAGGCTGACCAAAGGGCGTTTTCCACCCGATGGCGGCTTGCCGCCCGGGGGCGGTCCGTCTTGCATAGCCGGCGATTTTGGTACACGTCCGGCAGAGTCGCAACAAAAGCGATGCCGAACAGCTCTTTGCCGGATAGAATGTCCCGCCTTCCAGGAGTGAGGCATGCTCGAAGCGAATGTTCCGCTGGCACTGACTTTCGACGACGTGTTGCTTTTGCCCGCGGAGAGCAACGTCCTGCCCCGCCAGGTGGACGTCACCGCCCAGCTCACCCGCAACCTGCGCCTGCGCATTCCCATCGTCAGCGCGGCCATGGACACGGTCACCGAAGCGCGCACGGCCATCGCCATGGCTCAGTCGGGCGGCTTGGGGTTCATCCACAAGAACCTGACCCCGGCCCAGCAGGCGCTCGAGGTCACGCGGGTCAAGAAGTACGAGAGCGGCATGGTGGTGGACCCCATCACCATCGAGCCCGACGCAAAGGTCTCGAGCGCGGTGGCGTTGATGCGGCAGCACGACATCAGCGGCATTCCGGTGACGAAGAATGGCCGGCTGGTGGGCATCCTCACCAATCGCGATCTGCGCTTCGAGAAGAACCTCGATCAGAAGGTCGAGAACATGATGACCCGCGAGCTGGTGACCTGCCGCGAGGGCATCTCGCAGGACGAAGCCAAGGAGCTTTTGCACAAGAACCGCATCGAGAAGCTCCTGGTGGTGGACGAGAAGTTCGAGCTGAAGGGGCTCATCACCATCAAGGACATCGAGAAGACGCGCATGCACCCCAACGCGTCGAAAGACGAGAAGGGCCGCCTGCTGGTGGGCGCGGCGGTGGGCGTCGGGCCGGACCGCGACGAGCGCGTCTCGGCGCTGCTGCAGGCCGGCTGCGACGTCATCGCGGTGGACACGGCGCACGGCCATTCGCGGACGGTCATCGATTCGGTGCGCGAGCTGAAGCGCAACTTCCGCAACATCGAGCTGGTGGCTGGCAACGTCGCCACCGGCGAGGCCGCGCAGGCGCTCTGCGAGGCGGGCGCGGACGCCATCAAGGTGGGCATCGGCCCCGGCTCCATCTGCACCACGCGCGTCGTCGCCGGAGTGGGCGTGCCGCAGATCAGCGCCATCGACTACTGCGTGAAGACGGCGGCGAAATTCGGCGTCCCCTGCATCTCGGACGGCGGCATCAAGTACTCCGGAGACATCGTCAAGGCGCTCGCGGCCGGCGCGCACACGGTGATGATCGGCTCGCTCTTCGCCGGCACCGAAGAGGAGCCCGGCGACGTCATTCTCTTCCAGGGCCGTTCGTACAAATCGTACCGCGGCATGGGCTCCATCGGCGCCATGAAGCAGGGCTCGAAGGACCGCTACTTCCAGGCCGACGCAGAGGACCTGAAGCTCGTGCCCGAAGGCATCGAAGCGCGCGTGCCGTACAAAGGCCCGTTGGCGATGAACGTCTTCCAGATGGTCGGCGGCCTGCGCAGCGGCATGGGCTACACCGGCTGTCACACCATCGAAGAGCTGCGCACCAAGGCGAAGTTCGTGCGCATCACCTCGGCAGGGCTGAAAGAGAGCCACGTCCACGACGTGACCGTCACCCAGGAAGCGCCGAACTACCG
The DNA here is from genome assembly GCA_036271755.1 of Myxococcales bacterium. Lineage (GTDB taxonomy): Bacteria > Myxococcota > Myxococcia > Myxococcales > 40CM-4-68-19 > 40CM-4-68-19. The sequence continues at coordinate 4,267 of DATBAA010000661.1, forward strand.
GATCGAGACGTGAAGCCGCAGTTCATCGCGCTGATCATCCTCGGAGCACCGGCGCTGATGTTCGGCATGAGCGGTGTGCGGGCGTACCAGCTGGCGAAAGAGGGCGAGGTGCCCGAAGACTTTCGCGACCTGAACTGCGACGGCAAGATCACCTATGCGGAGTGGCTGCGCGGCGGCATCGACTTCCGCCTGCGGCCTTCCACGCTGGTGCCGGGCTGCCAGGAGATCTACATGGTGAAGACGCCGGAGTCGTCCTTCGTCGTCCGCTGCGAGGCGGAGCCGAAGTGCCGCCTGGCGCCTGACCTCAAGCGCTGAGCGCGATCTTCACCTGGGTGTTGCCCAGGGTCATGAGCGCATCGTCGATGATGGCCCAGGTGAGCGCGCTGTCCGGGCTGTGGCCCATGCCGATGAGCGCGTCTTCCAGCTGCGCGCAGGCCTCGCCCAGCTTGCTGAAGCCGAACGAGCCGGCGGTGCCGGCCAGCTGGTGCGCGCGGCGCTGAGCCACGCCGCGGATGGGGGCGGACTCGGGCGTGCGCCGCAGCTGCTCGACCGCGTCGCTCACGCCGCGCATGAGCTTGGGCAGGTCGCGCTCGAACGCCGCGGTCAGCTGGGCCAACTCTCCCGTTGCCTGCGCCGAGAGCTCCACCACCGGCGCGCCGGTCTGATTGCGCAGCGACTGCTCGATCTTGGTGACCAGCTGGGCCGGCGTGACCGGCTTCTTCAGTGTGGCGCTGACTTGCAGGTCGCGCACCTTGGCGTCGTTCTTCCAGAAGGCGGAGACGAAGATGACGGGGGTCTCGGAGTCCCTCTCGCGGAAGCGCTTGATCCAGCTCATGCCGTCGGAGTCGGGCAAGAGGCCGTCGACGATGATGCAGTCAAATTTGGTCTGGGCCAGGAGCGCGTCGGCGTCTCGCGCCTTGGTGGCTTCGTAGATGACGTGCGAACGCGCCTGCAGCGCCGAGATGGCCAGCTTGCGGAAGTAGGAGTCGTCGTCGAGGAGCAAAATGGACGCCATGGCCTGCTTCAACGCAAGCCACGTGCCTGCGATTCCT
>DATBAA010000662.1:0-8923 GCA_036271755.1 Myxococcales bacterium
CAACGCCGGCGAGGTTGTTGCTGGCAACCTCGGCGCGGCCCAGCGGCTCGAGTACACCGTCATCGGAGACGCAGTGAACATCGCCCAGCGGATCGAGTCTCACGCCCGCGGCGGCGAGGTGCTGATCTCCGAATCGGTCCACGAGAAGATCGCGCGCGACTTCGAGCTCTCGGCGCGGTCGACGGTGCAGCTCAAGGGGCGCTCGCAGCCGGTGGCGCTGTGGGAAGTGAAGGGGCCGCGCACGGCCAGGCCGGAGGCCGCATGAAGCGCGCCCTCTTGCTGCTCGTGCTCATCACTGCCGCGTCCGGCTGCGAGGACGCGCAGAGCGCTCCGCCGGACGAGCTGACCATCATCGTCCAGGGCGACCGCCGCGAGTTGGAGCAGCAGGAGAAGGCCCTGCACGAGCGCGAAGAGTCGCTGCAGCAGGACAAGCAGAAGCTGGACGGGCGCATCGCCGATCTGGCGCGCGGGCTCAAGGCCGCCGCCGACGCCGAGCAGCGCCATCACTTGGAGGACGAGCTGCGCCGGCAGAAGGATCTGCAGGGTCAGATCGGCGTCCAGGTCTCCGCGCTAGCCGCGCAGAAGAACGAGATGGCCATGCGCAAGCTGGCTATCGATCCGAGCTTGGGGCCGGCCTTCAACGCCCAACAGCGCGAGACGCTGCTCGCTGTGCGCGAGACCAAGCTGGCCGAGCGCGAGTCGTTGATGGCCCGGGGCGAGCGCGATCTGGCCGAGCGCCTCAAGGACGTCGCGCTGCGCGAGAAAGCGGTGGCGGCCTTCGAACGGCAGGTGCCGCCCGAACATCGCCTCGCCAAGGCAGGCGCGGTGGAGACGAAGCATCGCAAGCTCCTGGCAGAGCTGGACGGGCGCGGAATCCTGGTCAGCGATCTGCCGCCGGAAGCGCAGCCGCTCAACTCGCAGATCTACCTGGCGCGGCGGCAGGGAGACTTCGCCCGCGCCTCGGATCTGCTGGCAGATCTCTCGACGGCGCTGGCGAAGTTCAAGGTGGACCAGAAGTTCGTCGAGCAGAAGATCGGGCGGCTGCAGGGAGCGCGCGGCGCGGCGAAGCTGAACGACCCGCAGCGTCAGGAAGTGGAAAAACTCCTGCGCGATGTGACGGCGTCGTACTCCGACGGCAAGTATGATCAGGCGAACAAGGGGCTGAATCGCATCGCGGCCATTCTGGACGCGAGCACCGCCTCGGGGTAAGCAGCCGCTCGTGACCGAGCTTGCGCAGAGACGTCTTCGCGTCCGTCCGGGCCTTGCCTTCGTGGCAGTGCTGCGGCCGGCGCTCTACGTGCTGCTGGTCGCCTCGGCGTTCCTGACCTTCTGGGCCGGCGGAGACATCGCCGGGTTCACGCTGCCGGACTGGGTGCGCGGCGCGGCGCCGGCGGTCTTCCTGCTCTTCGTCGCCGTCTTCGCCGTCTACCGCTTCGCGCTGGTGCGGGCCAGGAAGTACCCGGCCATGACCGCGCTCTTCCAGGTTGGCCTCTCCGCGCTGATCTGGGTGCTGCTCTTGCCGTCGACGCGGCAGAAGATCGTCCCGCGCCACATCATCGACGACGTGCCCGCGCTCTTCTCCTCCGCCGACCCGCGCGTCCGCGCCCTGGCTGCCGAGGTGGCAGGCTACCGGCCCGACGGCGTGAAGTACGTCGAGGGCCTGATCGAACGGCTGAACGACGCCGACGCCCGCGTGCGCGAGCGCGCGCGAAGCTCTCTGCAGCGGCTCGCGGGGCTGGATGCGGCGCCCGGAGAAGAGGGCAAGCCGGCCGTCGAGAAGTGGCGGGCGCTCGCCCGGCAGCGCGGCTGGGTGCAGTAGGGCCTTCGTTCGACTTGACGTAAACCCTCGCTGCGCCTAATTGAGAATATTCTCAATGAAACGCGCGATCCAACAGAAGACCAATGCCGTCGCCGCTGCCCACGAGCGCCTTGCCGCGTGGATCGCTTCGCGCGGCTTGAAGGCGACCCGCCAGCGCGATCTGATCGTCGACACCTTCTTCTCCACCGACGGGCACCTGTCGGTCGACGAGCTGCTGGAGAAGGCCAAGCAGCGCGATGCGACGCTGGGCGCGGCCACCGTCTACCGGACGATGAAGATCCTCACCGACGCCGGCCTGGCCAGCGCGCGCCACTTCGAGGGCGGGCAGACGCGCTACGAAGCCGCGCTCGACCGGCACCACCACGACCACCTCATCTGCACTTCCTGCGGCACCATCGTCGAGTTCGAGAACGAGCGCATCGAGGAGCTGCAGGACCGCGTCGCGGGCGAGCACGACTTCACCGTCACGCACCACAAGATGGAGCTCTACGGCCTCTGCAAGGACTGCCGCGCGCGCGACGCCGCAGCGGCAAAAGGTAAGAGCTGAGCCTACCCGTTGTGGCCCAGGCCCGCGCTCGGGTAAGCTGTTCGGGCCAGAGGTCTTGGCTGAGGTAGCAAGTGAGCGCGCCGAGCCGGTTCGAGGTCGACCACCTCCATCGCTTGATGATGCAGGCCTCCGCCGAGGCCGCGCGGCTGGAAAAACTCGTCTCCGAAGAGCAGCGCTCGGACGGTCTCTCGGTCGCGCTGCGCGGTTGGCTGGGCGCGGCGGACGATCTCCATTCGGCCATCGGGCGCGCCGGCGCGGGGCTTCTCGGCGACGGCACCCCCAAGGAGCAGCTCGACCGTATTCTCGAGCGGCTGAACGGCATCAAGTCGCGATCGCGCAGCTTCGATCTCGACGAGGATCTGGACGCCTGCGTCGAGGATTGGCAGGCGCTGGGCCTGGAGCTCGCGCAGCTCTCGGGGAAGCAGCGCGACGCGCTCGTGGCGCTGCTGCAGAGCCGGAAATCGCGGGTCGATCAGACGACGGCCACGCTCTCGGCGGCGAGGCAGACGGGCGGGATGCTGCCCGAGAAGCATCGCAAGGTCTTGGAGCTGCAGGAGCAGCGCGATCATGCGCGCGCGAAGTACGAGCGGCTGCGCGAGGAGTATCTCGAGGCGGACCGTGAGTGCCGCAAGGCGGGTGCTCACGAGAAGCCGGCCGCGGTGGCGCCGCTGCCGAAGCTCGAGCTGCCCAAGGGGCCGGTGGTGGTGCGCCTGCCGGAGCACGCGGAGGGCAAGAAGCTCGCGGTCGCGGGCAAGGTCGAAGCGAAGAAGCTCGTCGAGCCGGAGCACAAAAAGGCCGCGCACGACAAGGCCGAGCCGAAGAAGCACGCGGCGCCGGCGCTCGAGAGCAAAAAGCTCGAGCCCAAGAAGGTCGAAGTCAAGAAAGTCGAAATCAAGAAGGTCGAAGCCAAGAAGGTCGAGCCCGAGCACAAGAAGCCCGAGCTGAAAAAGGTCGAGAAGCCCGAGCTGCCGAAGACCAAGAAGGTCGAAGCGAAGAAGAAGCTCGCCGGAGAGCACGAGGAAAAGCGCGCGCGGCATGCGGAGCCCGCGCCTGCCGGCCCGCCGCGCATTTCCATCGAACGTCTGGAACGCGCCGCCGGCTTCACCACCGCCATGGACGGCATCGGCCGCGGGTCACAGACCGCGATGTTCTTCTTTCGCGCCGAAAATCTCCCCCACGCGCTGCAGGTCCAGGGCACCACCAGCATCAACCTGGGCTGCTCGGTGCGGCTCGACGTGCTGCCCTCGGTGCAGCTCTTCTCCAGCACTCCGGATGCGCCGGCGCGCGGCAAGATCTCGCTGACGCTGATCTCCAGCGGCGGCCACCTGGGCGCTACCAAACCCGCCGATGCGTTCGAGGCTGCCCGCGAGGCCGCCCGCGCCGCAGGCCCGCAGGTCGCGGCCCGCCTGGGGATCTTCGGCGACCATCTGGAAGGTCCGGTCGGCGACGCGCTGGAAGACGCAGCCGCGAAGATCTTCTCGCGCGCGCAGGCGCAGGCGGTGCCCAACAAGCTGCCCCTGAAGCCCGCCGGGCCGCAGGCGAAGCTGCCGCCGCCGCGGCCCGGGCAGCACCTGCACCAGCTGAACGACACCCTCGGCCATCTGGTGGCCCAGGCGCGCGAAGTGAAGGTTGGCCAGCAGCACAAACAACCGCTCAGCCACCTGCACGAGCGCGATCACCACCCGGCCTCGGCCCGGCTGGAGAAGACGCTCTCGCACCTGGCCACCGCCACGCACCGCACCCTGAATGACGCTCGCGCGGGCGAGATGCGCAACCACCTGGCGCGCATGGACGCCATCCTGGCGAAGCTGCGCAACAACAAGGTCTCGCACGAGCTGGAGCACGGCGCGCACGAGCTGGGCAGCATCCTGCACCAGCTCGGCACTTCGGCCGCGCACCAGGCCGGCGCGCCGCACGTGGCGACCTTCAAGAAGCTGATCGACGAGCGCAAAGGGCAGCTGCAGAAGGTGGCCCGCGCCGCCAGCGGCAAGACGGACACGGCGCTGGGCCACGGCCAGGCGCACTCCACCGGCTCGATGGTGCGCGATCTCCACGCGCTGCGCCGCTTGAATCCGGGCCTGGACAAGCTGCTGAAGGAGGCCTCGCACTCGCAGCTGGTGGCAGAGCTCGGCAAGGCGATGAAGGCCACCGGCGCGCTGCCCGCCGTGCAGCGGGGCTTGCCGGCGGTGCAGAAGGCCGAGCTGGGGTCGCGCAACTTGAACGGGCTGCACCAGTCGTTGGGTGGCGGCCACCTGGGCGGCTTCGGCGGCGGACAGCGCGGCGCGCTCTCGGCGCTGGCAGGCACCGCGCTGGGCAAGGCCTTGGACAAGAAGGTCGAAGGCGCGAAGCCCGGCGAGGTCGCGCGGCTCATCAATCAATTCAATCAAGCTTCCAAAGGGTCGCCGCTGCACGACCTGGCGAAGCGGGCAGAGGAGAAGCAGAAGCGCCTCGCGACCCACGGCAAGAAGCACGCGCACGTTCCGGCCAGCGCGCTGCACGAGGTCTTCAAGAAGCACCAGGACCCCAAGGCCAAGGCCTTCGCGGGCAAGCTCGCGCGCGGCGGAGAGCTGCACCAGCTGGTTCAAGATTCGCAGCGCGGCCACGGGCTGCCCATCGGCGCGGCGGCGCAGCACTATCTCGCCAGCCGCGGACACAGCCGCATCCTGGGCGCGGTGCAGACCTTCAACACCTTGACCAAGGCCGGCCACAAGCCGCGCTTCAGCCTCTGGGGCGACATCAGCGGCGCGGTCTCCAGCGCGGCCAGCAGCGTCGGCAACGCCGTCAGCTCGGCGGCCGGCACGGTGGGCGCGCTGGCGCAGACCGCGGCGAGCACCGTCCGGACGGGCATCAGCGATCTGGGCAACGCCGCGGGTGGCGTCGTTCGCAGCGCGGCGGCGACGGTGGGCGGCGTCGTCACCCGCGCGGTCGGAACCGCGCGGACCTTCGCGGGCAACGTGGGGCGCGGCGTAGTCGCCGTCGGCCGTGGAGTCGTCGCGGCCGGGCGCACCGTGGCAGGCGACGTCCGGCGCGGGGTGCAAGCAGTCCGCCGCGGCACCGAGAGGGTCATCGACGGAGCGCTCCACGGCGCGGTGGGCCTCGCCCGCGATGTCGGCCGCGGAGTCGGCACCGTCATGCGCGACGCCCGCCAGGGCGCGGAGTTCCTCATCGACGGCGCCGTCCGGGGCGCGGCCGGCATCGCGCGCCGCGTGGGCACGGCCATTCCGCGGTCCTTCCACGATCTCGCCGGCGCGGTGGGGGCAGGCGCGAGCGCGCTCTGGAACGCGGCCCGCGGCACCGCGCAGCAAGCTTGGGGCGGCCTGCGGCGCGCGGGCGGCAACATCGGAAGCTTCGCGCAGAATGCCCTGCAGAACGGCGCCAGCTGGGCCGCGCGCAAGGCCGGCTCGGTCATGCATGCGGCGGAGAACTTCGGCGCCGGCGCGGTCGACTGGGCGAAGCACAAGGCCGCGATGCTGGGCGACAAGGTCCACTCCGGCCTCGAGTGGGCGAAGAAGACCGGCATCGCCGGCGGCCTCAAGGGATTGGCAGCGAAGGGCCTTCACAAGCTGAGCGACTTCGCCAAATCGACGCCGCTGGGCAAGGCCGTCAGCGCGGGCTACGGCTTCGTCAAATCGGGCGGGCTGGGCAAGCTCTGGAGCGGCGCCAAGGGCCTGGCCAGCAAGGCCTGGGGCGGCGTGAAGAAGGCCTACAAGGCCACCTCCGGATTCCTGCAAAGCCCCGCCGGCCAACTGCTGGTGACGGGGCTCTCGCTCGCTGCCAGCTTCATTCCGGGCGGCATGCTGGTGAAGGGTCTGGTCGGCGGCGCGATCGGCGCCGTCCAGGCGGTCAGCGAAGGCAAGAGCTGGAAGGGCGTCCTCGCCTCGGCCGCCGGCGGAGCGCTGACGGGCGCGCTGCCGTTCCTCAAGATCGGCCCGCTCGCCAAGATGGGCGTCGGCGCGCTGCAGGGCGGCATCTCGACGCTGGCCGGCGGCGGCAGCCTGAAGGACGCGCTCAAGGGCGCCGCGGGCGGCGTCATCGACTCGTTCGATCCGGGCGCGTTCGGAGCGTTGAAGCGCCTCAAGGGCTTCACCTCGGCGGAGAAGCTGCTCACCGGCAAAAACCTGTCGAAGGCCGAAAAAGAATTCATGGCCGCGAGCAAGTTCGCGGGTCCGCTGAGCGGCCTGGAAAAGGCGATGGCGAACCCGGGCGCCCGCAAGCTCGTGGGCGGCCTGGAGAAGGCCGGCAGCAAGGCCGTCAAGGGCGGCATCTGGCTCTCGGGCAAGGCCGGGCAGGTGCAGGGCGTCCTCGAAAAGGTGATGGGCGCGGGCGACAAGATCCACGGCGTGCTCTCGGAGGTGCAGGACCTGGCGCCAAGCCTCGCCGACGCGCTGGGCGACAACCCCGCCGGCCGCTTCGTCCGCGGCGCGGGACAGTGGGCGGGCAAGGGCGACGAGAAGCTGGAGCAGGCGCTCGCCTATGGCCACGCCGCCGACGACAAGATCGGCAAGTACAAGGGCTACCTCGACAAGGGCCTGGGCTACGCGGGCGTGAAGGATCCGAAGAAGGCCTTCGCGAAGATGCAGGCCCGCAAGGATCTGGCGCAGGGCAAGAAGGGCGCGCTCGAGAAGATCGGCAAGCTCAAGCTCGAGGATCGCAAGGCGAAGCACCCCGAGCTTTCGCTGGAGAAAGCCGGCGGCAAGCACGCACCGAAGTCAGCGCTGGAGAAAGCGCTGGCCCAGGGCAAGGCGCTGGAAAAGAAGGGAATTGGCCTCGCGCAGAACGTCCACGACAAGCTGGGCAAGGTCCACGACGTCGTCGAGAAGGGCCTGGGCGGCGCCGAGAAGGTGCAGCACGGCCTGGAGAAAGCCACCGACCTCGCGCGGCAGGGCGCGGAGCTCCTGGGCGAGGACAGCGAGCTGGGCAAGCACCTGAGCCACCTGGCCGATCGCGCCGACTCGGTGAACAGCTACCTGGAGAAGGGCATCGGCGTCGTCGAGAAGGTCAACGACAAGATCGGCGCGGCGGAGGGCGGCCTCGAGAAGATCCACGGCGTCCACAAGGAAAGCGAAGAGTCGAAGAAAAAGAAGAAGCAGCCCAGGTCACCCATCGACGACGCCACGCACATCGAAGGCAAAAAGGTTTCGCCGCACGCGACGCAGCTCCAGAAAGCGAAGCTTCCTGCGCCCGCGAGCGCGCACGAGACTCCAGAGCAGAAGGCCGATCGGCTGAAGCACGCCTGGACCGCGCTCGGCAACGTCTCGCGCCGCGTGCAGGCGTTCGAGAGCGACTACGCCAAGACCTCGCGCAAGATCGACGAGCTGCTCAGCAAGGGCAAAGGCAACGAGGCGGCCCTCGAGTTGATGGGCCTCGGCTCGCAGTGCGATGCGATCAGCTCCACCCTCGACGAGGCGAAGCGGCTCTCGAAGGGCAACGACTCCTACGAGAAGGAGTGCAAGTTCTACGCGGAGTGGCACAAGACCACCGCGGCGAAGCTGCACGCGGCCATCGCGCAGGCGAAGGGCCTGGGCAAGAACGTCCAGATCTCGGGGTTCGGCTTCGACGAGAAGAGCCACCCGGACATCTTCGAGAACACGCAGGAGATCTTCGCCATCGACGCCAAGGTGAAGGCCTTCGGCGCCGCGCTGTCGGACCACGACGCGGCGAAGCACGTGAAAGAGTTGCTGGCCGACGCGAAGGCCGCCAAGGCGCAGCTGCAGTCGCTGAAGAGCAAGTACAAGAAGGACAAGAAGGCTTACGAGTTCCTCACCGGCGGCGGCGAGCAGGACAGGCTGATCGACCGCAGCATCGCCGCCATTGAAAAAGGACTCGGCTCAAAATCCAGCCCCGAGAAGCCGAAGACCAGGCCGGAAGAGAAGCACAAGGGCACGAAGGGTGCGGAGCACGGCCTCAAGGCCATCGAGGCGCTGAAGAAGAAGGCGCTGAAGACCGGCAAGAAGATCGACGGGCGGCTGGGCAAGATCGAGAAGTCGCTCAACACCGGCATCCGCGCGGGCAAGAAGGTCGACGCGGGCTTGGAGAAGATCGCCGGCGTCGCCGGGCAAGTCACCTCCGCGCTGGGCGCCGACACGCCCATGGGCCACCTCGCCGAGCAGGTCGAGCACGCGGCCAAGGGCGGCCACGAGAAGCTGCATTCGGCCTTGAACGTGGCGCAGAAGGGCAAGTCGTTCCTGCACACCGGGCACGAGCTGTTCGACAGCGCCTTGAAGCTTGCCGCGGGGCACCACGAGAAGACCGTAGAGAAGGTGCACGGCAAGAAGCCGCCCGAGGCCGAGCACAGCCACGGCGGCGCCTCGGACGCGGAGCTTCTCAAGCACACCGCGGCCGCGCACAAGCACGCCAAATCTCCGCACGGTGGCGGCCTGATGGGAGATCTCGGAGCGCTCGCCCAGGGCGCGGCGCACCTCTTCAAGGACGGCAAGCGCACCGTTCATGACGCTTCCGAATTGGTGCACGACGGCAAAAAAGGTTGGAAGGACGCGCAGCACGCCTGGAAGGACGGCAAGAAGCTGGTCCACGGCGCCGAGCACGCGTACGGCGAC
>DATBAA010000663.1:0-13512 GCA_036271755.1 Myxococcales bacterium
GATGACCGCCAGCAGATCCGAGCGCATCTGCTCGGCCTCGCTCACGGTCAGCGCCTTCTGCGTGCGCTCGAGCTCGCCCTGCAGGAAGCGGAAGTCCGCGGCCAGCAGCAGCACGCGATCGAGGAGGTTGCCAGCCATGGCCAGCCGCCCGCCGAGCGTGGCCGGCAACGGCTGCCTCGCGCGCTCGCCGGCGGCGTCGATCTCGGCGCGGATGCGGCGGACGAAGGCCGTCAGATCTTGCGGGCCGGGCACCAGCTCGCCGGTCTCGAGCTTCGCCTGGCGCAGCTGCTCGGCGCAGCGGGCGATGAGCGACGGATCGTTGGTACAATCGATGAGCAGCTTCGCGAGGTGGCTGCGCTGCGGCGCGCGCAAGAGGTCGACGCGCGGCTTGAACATGGGCTGCGGCTCGCCGCCCGCCACCTGCACCATCTCGTACTCGAGCTGGGCGAAGTCGCTGAAGAGCACCGAGGCGCGGTCGAGCAGGCTGCGGGTGTCGAGCTGCCAGCGCGCCTGGTTGGCGGCCCGGTTGAGCGAGGCGCTTCGCGCGCTGCCGATGAGGTTCGCGAACAGCTCCAGCGGGTCGAGCGCCAACGCCGCGCTCCGGTCGTCGTCCTTCTTGGGCAGGCGGGGCGCGAGGCGGCGCAGATCCGGGTCGACGACCATGTAGACGATGGGCTGCAGCGGCGTGCGCGGCACCCGCTCTTCCACCAGGTCGATGGCGAGGCCCAGCGGCGCGTTGTCGAAGATGCCGCCGTCGACGTAGGCGCGCTTGCAGAGGGTGCGCTTGCCCAGCGGCGGAATGGCGTTGCACGACAGCTCGGTGAGCGTTTGCGACGCGCCCGGCCCCGGACAGCTGCCGCTCTGCACGGTTTCGTCCGCGGGACATTCGAGCGCGCAGTCGCAGAGGAGGCGCGGCCGGAAGGCGAAGGGAAACGCGCCCGAGGCGAGCACCGCGTTGGCGGCCTGCTCCGCGTCGAGCTTGCCGTGGCTCTCGCCCAGCGCCAGCAGCGAGGCCGCCGAATCGCGGTCGTCGTCGAGGTCGTCGCGCAGGATGTGCGGCTTTCCTTCGGCGTCCACCTCGAAGCGCCAGGCGATGACGAACCGCTGCGCGGCGCCGCCCAGGCTGGAGGCCTCGTTGTCGGGCCTCGTGCGGGTGACGGTGATGCCGATGGGCACCGCGCACCCCGGACGGTACTTGCGCGTCGCGATCTTCCGCTGCAGCCGCGCCAGCGTCTCCTCCAGCGGCGCGCTGCGGAAGAGCACGTCGTCGGGGGTGAAGCCCTTGTTCTCGTCGGGCAGGAGCTGATCGAAGCCGACCGGCAGCCAGGCCTCGCGGAAGTCGTTGTCGTCCAGCGAGCCGCTGGCCTTCTCGTCCGCGTGCTGGCACCAGAGCGCGGCCGCCATCAGCGCATTGATGCTGCCGGCGGAGGCGCCCGTGACCCCCGCCAGGTTCAGCTCGCCGCTGGACTTGAGGTAGCTCACCAGAGTCCAGGTGAGGCCGCCTTCGTAGGCTCCCAGGCTGACCCCGCCGCTGATTGTGAGCGCGAACTGCCTGGGAGTCGCGACCGGCGCGGCGGCCAGCAAGAGCGCGAGAAGCATGCGCGTTGCCTTAGCAGACCTAGAGCGGGCTTCGCAGCAAAGGAGACGCGGTCAGCTGGCCGCCGGTCTCTTTGAGCATCGCCAGCAGCTTGCCTTGGTGGAGGGCGCGAATGGGAGCGTTCAACGGCGGAAAGCCGTCAGGCGGGTGCCACTGCGCGGGGCGAAGGTGGCCGCGATCGATCCCGGTGCCCTTTTGCAGCCTGGCCAGCTCGCGGTCGTCGAGAGTCCGCGACTCGCACCAGGGGAAGAGCTGCTCGCCGCCGAGAAAGACGCGAGCTTGCGGGTCCTGCCACGGCCCGATCGCCGTGCGCTGGAGCCTCGTCAAGTGTGCGCGCGCTCCCGTCACGCGGCCGAGATCGCGGGCCAGCGAGCGCACGTAATACCCGCCGCGACAGACGAGCCGCAGCGTGCTCGCGCGCGGCAGGTCGTGGGCTTCGAAGCGCGCCTCGTGCAAGTAGACCTTCGATGGCGGCAGCTCGAAGATCTCTCCCCGGTGTGCTTTCTCGTACGCGCGCTCCCCGCCGATGCGTTTGTTGCTGGTGGTGGGCGGGATTTGATCGCGGAAACCAATGAGCTCACTCAGGGCCGCATCCAGCGCGGCCGGCGTGAGCTGGCTGGCGTCACCCTGCGCGATGGCATTTCCGAGCAGATCGCCGTTGTCCGTCTCGGTCCCCCAGGCGATCTCGGCCACGTACGTCTTCGGCAGCGGGTGGAGCAAGTCCATCAGCCGCGCGGCCTGGCCGACCAGGAGAGGCAAGAGTCCCTCCGCGAAGGGATCGAGCGCGCCGCCGTGCGAGACGGGCAGCTTGTCTGGACGGATACCCGCGAGGCGAATCTCCTCCACGAACGCGCGCACCAATTCGTTGCTGGTGGGGCCGGCCGGCTTGTGGACGAGATAGATTCCCGGCTTCATCGCAGTCCAGTGGGCAAACGCTGACGCGGAGAGCTGTCCCGAATCAAGAGCCGCCCCGCAGGCGTTGCCAGAAAGCCAGGGTGTCCGCTGCCGCGCGCGCGGGCGTGAGCTCCAGCGCGCGCGCGCGGGCGGAGGCGCCGCGGGCGCGGGCGAGCTTCGGATTGCTCAATAGAGAAACCAATGCTTGGGTAATCGCGGGTTCGTTGGCTGGCGGGACGACCGCGCCGTCCAGGCCGTCGCGGACCAGCTCGCCAGGGGCGCCTTCGTTGCCGGCGATGACCGGGACGCCGCAGGCCATCGCCTCGAGCACGCCGCGGGTGGCGCCGTCGTTGCCCTCGCGCAGCCAGACAGCCACATCGAGCGCGCGATAGGCCTCGACGAGATCCGGGCCGCGCGCGTAGCCGCCGAAGACGATACGGGCCGGTGCCAACGAAGCCGCCAACTGGCGCAGCGCGGGCTCGTCTTCGCCGCGGCCCACCAGGACCAAAAAAGCCTCAGGCACTTCGCGCGCAGCGATGGCGAAGGCGCGCAGGAGCTGGCGATGCCCGCGCTCGGGCTTCATCCGCGCAACGATGCCCACCAGCGGCGCGTCCAGCGGCACTCCCCAGCGCTCGCGCAGCGCCCACGCCGCTTGCGAGCGCTGCACCTCGCCCGACGGCTCGAACGGTCCGCCGGGCGAGAAGCGCGCGGCGTCCACCGACGGCGGAACGTACGCCACGCGGTCTTCGGGCAAGTGCTGGAGCAGCAGCTTTCGATAGGCTTGGGAGTGCGTGACCACCCCGTCGGACTTGCGCAGCGCGAAGAGCCGTTGCCCGAAAAGACCTGGCTCGACGTCGATGCGCCGCTGCACTGCACGGACCACGATCGCCCCTTTGCGCCGCGCCCAGAGCGCCAGCGCGTGATCGTGCGCGAAGGCCGCGTGCAGCACGTCGAAGCGGCCGGGATTCCACGACTTCAAGAGCCGCACGTCGTGAAAAACGTCTGAGACCTTTACCTTGCGCGAGAGCCGGAGCTCCGTCTCCCACGGCACCCCGGCGGCCTTCAGGTGCCCGGCCAGATTTTCCCCGGGCCGCACGGTGTCGCCCGCGAAATGCGAAAAAACGCCCAGCTTTCGCAGCTCCGCTGCGAGCGAGATGAGGCCTTCGACCGGCCCCGTCCGCGACGAGCTGGCGCACATCAGGAGCGGCTTCATGCGGAGAGGAGCGGCAGGCGCGAAGAGCGCAGCAGCGGCGCGAGCGCGGCCCAGGCGCGCTCTTCGGTGAGGTCGAGCATGCAGCGGAAGTGTCCGCGCGGACAGCGGCGGCGGCCGAAGAAGGAGCACGGCGAGCACTCGACGCCGGCGAACATGACCTCGTGGCCGGTGAAGTCGAACATGGCCGGGTCGGTCGAACCGAAGAACGCCAGCGTGGGCACGCCCAGCGCCCGCGCAATGTGCATGGGGCCGCTGTCGTTGGCCACGAACGCCGTGCAGCGCGAGATGAAGCCGGCCAGCGCGCGCAGGTCGAGCTTGCCGCACAGATCGACGACGCCCGGGACGGACGAGGCGATCAAACGGCCCAGTGGAGCCTCGGCGTCATTGCCCTGCACCACCACCTGGACGCCGGCAGCCAGAGCGCGCCGGGCGAGGCCGGCGAAGCGATCGGCGGGCCATCTCTTCGTCTCCCAGTTCGCGCCGGGAGAAAGTCCGAGCAGCGGACGGTCCAAAGAGACACCCGCGGAGACCAACGCGGAAGAAGCGCGAGAGACATCGTCGGGAGCGAGAAAGTATTGCAGGCGGCCGCGCGGCACCTCGCGCCCGACCAGCTCTTCGACAGCCGCGTGATAGCGATCGGCAAAGAGCATGGATGAATGATACGGCCGCAGCGCCAGCTTGACGGGCAGCGTGTCGCCGAAGTCTCGTTTATGCCAAATCACCTTGCGCACGCCGGGAATCAAAGCGCGCAAGATCTTGCTGCGGATCTTGCCGTGCAGGTCCAGCACGGCGGTCGGCCGGGCCGCTCGCAAACGCGCCGCGTAGCTGAAGGGACCTTCGCCCGGCTTCAGGGCGATCACTTCATCGACGTTGGGGTTCTGCGTCACCAGGTGCGCGAGCCGCTCCTTGATGGCGTAGACGATGCGCGCGTCAGGCCAGGCCTTGCGCAGCGCTTCGATGGCCGGCGAGGTCAGCACCACGTCGCCCACCGCCGAAAAGCGCAGGACCAGGACCGTCTCGGTCATCCGCTTGCCAGCAGCTGATAAGGCGCCGGCAGCTTGCAGTTGCGCAGCGGGATCAAGAAGGTATCGACCAGCGCGTGCTGTCCGGAGATGCAGGCGTGCGAGACGCCGTCGGTGAGCACCATCCAGGCGGTGAACGGCCCAAAGAAGAACTGCTCGTGCGGCGGGGCCTGGAACGAAGGGGTGTCCTTCATCCAATTGTGAAAGCGCCGCATGCGCCGATCATAAGGCGAGCTGTCGACGACCCGGGCCATGGGAAAGAGCCCGCGGGCCGCGCGCAGCGCTCCCGAGAACGCGCGCTCCGGCAAGGTCTCAGAGAGTTTTCCGCCCAGCACTCCGGCCTCCGCGCCGTGCTTTTGCAGCAGCTCGGCGAAGGGACCTTTGCTGATCCAGACCCGCTCGCGCGCCGGGTTCAGGTTGATGAAGAAGCGCAAGATGCGGTCGCCGTGGGTGGCGCCATAAGCGCCGGCGTCGACGTGGATGAGCTCGTTGGAGGCGTGCGCCGAGAGCGCGCGGCCCTGCTCCTCGAGCGGCCGGAAGCTCGACGTGCCAGGCTGCCAGCCGGCGGTGAAATCGGGCATGGCGCGGGTCAAATAGTCCCGGACGCGCTGGGAATGGTCCCGCAAAATCGTCTGAGCCTTTTCCGAGACCGCCGCGGGCGCTTGCATGCCTGCCAGCTTGTTGGCTTCGGGGTAATAGCTGACGTTTTTCTTGCTTAGATAGGGCGCCAAGTCGTCGCGCAAGAAGCGCTGTTCCTCCTCTGAAGGAAGGGCTACCGGGCAGCGGTCGAACCGCACCACCTGGCCGCGCTCCAGCGCCTCGGCCAGGACCTGCGAGCGCTCGTCTGGTTTGACGATCTGCAGCATAGAGGGGCGCGATTCTTAGCACGGCGCGGCATGATTTTGTCGTAGGCGCATGCGTGCCTGACGGAGTAGCGTTCGAGCACTATGAACATCAGGTCTATCTTGATTCTCGTCGCCGTGGCGGGAGCCGGCGCCTTCCTCTATTTCGATTACAACAGCGACGACTCGAAGCTCGCGCGAGAGATCAAGGAGATTCAGCAGCTCGCTCCTGACGTCACGCCGCCCGACTGCTTCGGCAAGGGCCTCAACGCCAAGCTCTTCGCGGTCGGCGTCGAGAAGGATCGCCGCCCCAACGCGGAGATCTCCGACGACAACGCTCGCAAGGGCGCCATCAAGCACGACTGCGTGCGCGGCAACAATCCCGCCACCCTGCAGCGCGTGGTCAAGGCCATGGGCAAGAGCGGCATCGCCACCTACGAGCAGGTCTTGAAGAGCTGCCCGGTGGTCAAGGACGAGTACCCGGTCTATGCCTGCTTCGCCCTCGACGCGCTCACTGCGGACGGCAGCAAGGAGGCCGTCGCGGTCCTCGAGAACGAGCTGACCGATACCGAGAAGACCCGCCGCAACGTCTATGAGGGCGCGCTCTACCGCCTGATGATGACGCCCGGCTGGACCACCACCACCAAGCTCGCCGAGCGGCTCCCCAAGGAGAAGGAGTGGGAGGCCAAGGAGCTGATGATGGAGTGGATTCGCAACCACCGCGACCCGGCCGCCAAGCCCGCGCTGGAGGTCGCCTATGCCGCCGAGACCGACGGGCAGGAGAAGAGCCTCATCAAGTCGGCGCTGCTCGAGTTGGATAACCCGGGCAAGTGCGTCGCCACCGGCGAAGGCCGCACGGTGGATGGCCTCTGCCGCTACGTCTGCCACGACCAGAACCGCTGGTTCAGCCTGCAGAACACGACCGGCGGCCAGTGCCCGCTGGTCCAGGAAGTTCCGGCCGACACCAAGGCCGGCGCTCCCGCAGCCATGCCGCCGCCGGTGAACGCCGCCACCCCGGTCGCCGCGCCCGCCGCGAAGCCCGCACCTGCCACGAAGTCTGGCGCGCCCGCGAAGAAGTAACCGCGAGCTCCGAAAGGTTTTGAAGCGCCCCGCCAGGGAACGGCGGGGCGCTTTTTTTTGCGCTACCTACCTGCGTTACTTGCGCTGATAGGTGCCGGTCAGGAGCCCCAGGCCCAGCACGTGCCCGCGCATCTCGTCCACCAGCGCCGTCCGCCCGCAGTGCGCGCCCAGGTTGGGGAAGAAGTCGAGCGCGAAGAGCTGGAAGACGTAGCGGTGCGGGTCGTCGCCCTTTGGCGGCGCGCAAGGAGCCCAGCCCGAGCGCAGCATGGAGTTGCGGCCGATGAGCGCCCGGGTGGAGAGCGCGTGCGCGACGTCGCCCGTGTTCGGCCCCATGGAGTAGATGGCCCAGTGCAAGAACGGATTGGGCGTCGGCGCGTCCGGGTCTTCGACCAGCAGCATCAGCGAGCGCGCCCCGCGGGTCACGCTCGACCAGCTGATCGGCACGGGCAGCCCCATGCCGTCGGCGGTGTGATCGACGGGAATGGCGCCGCCGTCGTTGAAGTCTGCCGACAGCTGGATGCCGGTTGGATGGGTGCGTAGCCGCCGCCACGCCAGACGTTCATCGCCCGCGCGCTCGGCCGGAACACCACCGAGCGCGAGGCGCGGAAGACCGCGGATCAGGGATCGCATCGTGTGTTGAAGGTCCATGGGGTAAAGGTGTGGCGCGAGCGGCCGGAACGTAACCAAGCTGGAAAAGGCGCATGGAAAATTTCTTCACCTTCCCCGACCGCGCTCTCAAGTACGACTGCCCGAGCTGCGGTTCGCACTGCTGCAAGGGCAGCGGCCTCGCGCTGGAAGCAAGCGCTGAAGTGGTCGCCTTTGCCAGGCTCGAGCCGCGGCTCGCCTCCTTGCTTCACCCGATGAACAAGCGCTTCGCCCAGGTCACCGACGTGACCGACGGCTGCTGGTTCTTGCAGCACGACGGCCGCTGCAGCGTGGAGCTGGAGCACGGCTACGCGGCGAAGCCGCACACCTGCCGGCTCTTTCCCTTCAACCGCATCTTCCCCGTCGGCGGCGTGCGGCTGGTGGACTTCAACAGCAAGATCTGCCCGCTGCAAGATGCGTCGGACGCGCGCGACGGGCAGAGCTGGGACGACCTGGCGCGGCAGATCGACGCCGAGCCCTTGGCGGGCCGGGGCAGCGCGCAGCAGCCGGAGGGCGGCGCGCAGCTGGGCTGGCTCTCGCACGAAGCGTCCATTCGCGACGCCATCGACGAGCACTTGCACGAGCCGGACTACGCGGCCTTCGCGGCGCTGCAGGATGAGGCCGCTGATGCGCTGCTGAACGGCCAGGCCGCGCCACGCCGCGGCGAGGATCGCGTGCTGGCTCGAGCCTGGTCGATGAGACAGCTGCTCGGGCGCTGGCGGGCGCATCACGGCGTCAGCGACGACCCGGGGCTGGCCGCGGCCGCGCGCAAGGCCGCGCGGCAGGTGGCGCTGCTGACGTGCAGCTGGCGCTTCTTGACCGTCCTGGCCAGCGGCGCTACGCCCTATGCGTCCGAGCTGATGCTCCTGCCCAGGCGCCTGCTCGCGGCCGCGCACCTGCTCGAGCTGTCGCATCTGGGCCGCCGCAAAGAGCCCGGCCTGCGCGCGGCGACCGAGCTGTGGCGGGAGGCCTCGCCCATCTTTGGTCTGCTCGCCTTCTGGACGCACCGGGCGAAGCTGCAAGCGCCGCTGAAGATCGTCTGCGCCAACGAAGCGCAGCCCGCGCTGAACGCGCTGGGCGCCATGCTGACGGCCGGAGAGATGACTTTGGGCGAGGCCATCGAAGGCGCGCTCTCGCCCTACCCGCGCGAGCTGCGGGCGCTGGCGCTGTCGGCGCTGGCCTTCGGCGACGTGGAGCTGATGATCGAATGAAGATCGCGGTCGTTGGTCACGTCGAGCACGTCGCGCTCGGGAGGGTGGCCGCGGTGCCGCGGGCGGGCGAGATCGCGCACGTGCAGGACCAGCGCCTCTTTCCGGGCGGCGGCGGCGGCATCGCCTTCTACCAACTCACGCGCTCGCCCGCGCAGGTGCTGCTCTTCACCGCCCTGGGCAACGACGAGGCGGCGCGGCAGGTCGAGGGCTGGCTGGCAAAGAGCGGCGCTTCGATTCACGCCGCGCGCCGCCACAGCCCGCAGACGCGCGACGTGGTGATGATCTCTCCCGATGGCGAGCGGACCATCATCGTGCTGGGAGAGCCGCTCCACCCGTTGCGAAGCGACGCGCTGCCCTGGGAAGAGCTGGCCAGCTGCGATGCGGCCTACTTCACCGCGCAGGATCCGCTCGCGCTGCAGGCGGCGCGCGAGGCTCGCGTCTTGATCGTGACCGCGCGGCGGCAGGAGGCGCTGCGCAAGAGCCGCGTGCGTGCAGACGTGGTGGTGGGCAGCGCATCGGACCCGCGCGAGTCGTGCGCGCTGAGTGATTTCGAGGTGCCTCCGGCCGCGCTGGTGCTCACCGAGGGCAAGCGCGGCGGACGGATCGAGACGGCCGCCGGCAGCGAGCGGTTCGAAGCGGCCGCGGTGGCCGGCGCCGCGGGTGGCGCGTACGGCGCGGGAGACAGCTTCGCGGGCGCGCTGGTCTACTTTCTCGCGGCTGGCCTGCCGGTGGCCAAGGCGTGCGCGCGCGCTTCCGAATACGGCGCGGCCGTGCTGGGCGGGCTCGAGCCGCTCTCCGTGCAGAAAGTGCTGCCCTAGGCCGGCGCTGGTTCGTCCTGCCCGACCAGCTTGTCCAGGTTGATGATGATCTTGCGCAGGAGCATCCGCAGCGACTCTTCTTCCTCGCGCGAGAGCCCGTGCACCGTGGCGCCGCGCAGCTCGGACGCGAGCGTGCGCAGCGGCTCGATGCGCTCTTTGCCCGCCGGCGCGAGACGCAGCCGCAGCCGGCGGCGGTCGCCCTCGTCGCCCTCCGACTTCACCAGCTTGCGCTTCAAGAGCTGGGTCACGGTGCGCGAGGTGGTGGGCACGTCCATGCGCAGCCGCGCGGCCACCTCGCTGAGCGAAGCGCCGTCGGACTCGTCGACGTTGACCAGCACCCAGAACTGCAGCGCGTTCAGGCCATGCTCGCGGACGCGATCGGTCACCGCGCGCTTCATTTTCCTGCGGGCGGCACCAATGAGTAAACTAACCGGCTCTCTCACACAGCCTGGGTACACCGGGAACCGTTGCAGTAGCAACGATCTCGCGCGACCCCGCGCGTCATCCCTCGCCGCGCAAGACGTAGCGCTGGATCTTGCCGGTGGCGGTTTTGGGCAATTCGAGTACGAAATGCAAAACGCGAGGAACCATATAGCCGGGGCAACGCGCGCGCACCGCCAGACGAAGCTCCTCTTCCAGCTCGGCGGATGAGGTCCGGCCAACGACCAGGACGACATGGGCCTGCGGGCGCAACAGACCGCCGTCCGGCCAGGGCGTGACCGCGGCTTCGAGGACGGCCGCATGCGACGCGAGGGCTGCCTCGACGTCCGTCGGAGAGACCCATTCGCCGCCGCATTTGAACATATCGTCCGAGCGTCCCACATAGTGCAGCTCGCCGTCGGGAGTGCGGCGGAACTTGTCGCCGGAGAAGAACCAATCGCCGCGCATCTTGGCGCGCGAGGTGGCGAGGCGGTTCCAGTAGTGCAACGCGGTCGATGGTCCACGGACGATGAGGTCGCCAGCCTCGCCGTCGGGCACGTCGCGCAGCTGCTCGTCGACGATGCGCACCTGGTAGCCCTCGACGGGCAGGCCGGTGGAGTCGGGCTTGGCGCTGCCGCGGCGGGGCGAGACGTAGATGTGCAGCACCTCCGTCGAGCCGATGCCGTCGAGGATCTCCGTCCCGTAGCGCGTCTTCCAGCGGGTGAAGAGCTCGCCGGGCAGCGGCTCGCCGGCGGAGACGCAGAGGCGGATACTCGGAAGCGCCGGGGGGCCTGCGTTGGGCGCGAGCATGGCCGCGTAGAGAGTCGGCACGCCGAAGAAGAGCGTGGGCTTTGCCTCTTCGATGACCTTGAAGGTGTTGGCCGGCGTCGGCTTGTCGCCCAGGAGCGCTGTGCTGGCTCCGGCCCAGAAGGGAAAGATGAGCGCGTTGCCCAGGCCGTAGGCGTGGAAGAGCTTCGAGGCGGAGAAGCAGCGGTCCGCGGGCTTCAAGTCGAGGATGGGGCTCGAGTAGAGCTCGCAGCAGTGCTTCCAGTCCTGGTGCGCGTGGACCGCGGCCTTGGGGCGGCCGGTGGAGCCGCTGGTCCAGAGCCAGAAGGCCGGCTCGTCCGCGCTGGTGTTTGCGGTCTCGAGCGAGCCTTTGGGAGTCTCGTCGACGAATCGTTCGAAGCTCTTCGCGTCTTCGGGCATGTCGACGAGCAGCACCTGCTTCGCCTTGGCCAGCGCGGGGCCCATGCGCTCGAGGCAGAACTTCGAAGTGACCACGAGGCGCGCGCGGGATTCTTCGACGAAGTACTCGTAGTCGGCCGAGCGCAGCAGCGGGTTGCAGGGCACGGCCACCGCGCCGATCTTCATCGCCGCGAGGTACGCGCAGGCCAGGTCGGGAGAGTCCTGCAGCACGAAGAGCACGCGCTGCTCGGGCTGCACGCCCAGCCGCAGCAGCGCGGCGCCGATGCGATCGACCCGGGCCGCGATCTCCGCATAGCTGTACGTGCGGCCGCCCGACCAGATGGCAGGTTTGTCGCCGCGCTGCTCCCGCAAGTTCCGGTCGACCAGCTCCGCGCCGATATTGAAGGACATGCGCGCATTCTCGGGGCTGGACGGGCGGGTGCGCAAGAACGGCTTTTCGCGGCGCCCCTTTGACAATCGCGGCCCGCGGGTCTTTGCTCGGCCGCAGGGGGATCACAATGGGACAATTCATCGATGCAGGGCTGAATCTCTTGAAGCAGCTCGAGGGCTGCCGGCTGAACGCGTATCAGGACCAGGCGGGCATCTGGACGATTGGTTACGGGCATACGGGCCCCGAGGTCCGCGGCGGGCTGGGCTGGCCGCAGGCGCAGGCCAACAGCACGCTGATGGCCGACGTCACGCGCTT
The DNA here is from genome assembly GCA_036271755.1 of Myxococcales bacterium. Classification (GTDB taxonomy): domain Bacteria; phylum Myxococcota; class Myxococcia; order Myxococcales; family 40CM-4-68-19; genus 40CM-4-68-19. The sequence goes on from DATBAA010000663.1 coordinate 11,634, forward strand.
CGCGACCGGCGTGGCGAGGTACGTGCCCACAAGCCTGAACGACAATCAGTTTTCGGCTTTGGTCATTTTCGCTTACAACATCGGCCTCGTCGGCTTCGCCGCCAGCACGGCCGACAAGCTGGTGAACGCCGGAGATTTGGCGTCGGTTCCCGACTCGATGTTGAGATGGGACAAGATCCACCAGAACGGCGTGCTGGTGGTGAACCCGGGGCTGCACAAGCGCCGGTTGGCGGAGATCAACCTCTGGTACACCGCCCCGGGACTTGCATGATCCGCAGGCCCAAAAACACATCTCACACGATTTTGGAGAGTGTATCGATTTGAAATGGGGGTATCAAAATCGGGGTCCTAGAATGAGACACCTTTTGGGCTCCGAACGCGAAATCTCCAGCGGGGCAGAGCTGGCTCGCGAGTTGCTTTGATGCTCCTGCATGGCCTACCCCGTTCGGCACTTCGACCCGCAGACGGTCTATTTCCTCACCTCCCGCACCATGCAATCGCGCTTTCTCATGGCGCCGAGCGACAAGACCAACGAGCTGATCGGCGGCATCCTTGCCCGCGCCGTGCGCCAGTGTGAGGTCGAGCTCTTCGCCTACGTCTTCACCTCAAATCACTTCCACGCCATGGTGCGCGCTCCGTCGGCAATCGCGATGAGCAAGTTCATGCAACGGCTGCAGAGCAACATCGCGATCAAGGTTGGCCGGCTCGTCGGCTGGCGCGGACGGTTCTTCGCCCGGCGTTACTCGGCGGAGCCCATTGTCGACGAAGCAGCGCAGGTCGGGCGCCTCGTCTACATTCTCAGCCACGGCGTCAAGGAGGGCCTGGTCTCCGAAGTGAAGAAGTGGCCCGGGCTCAGCTGCGTGCAGGCCCTGCTCGAAGGCGGCGCGGCGTCACCTCAACGATGGCGCAACTGGACTCATCGATGGAAGATGGAAGTCGGAAAAAAGATCACTGTCGGTCGATTCTCGGACGCGTGTCCGAGCGAGCCGGAATCCATCACGCTTACTTCGCTACCCGCGTGGACGGCTCTCAGCACCGCCCAGCGCGGTGAGCTCGTCGCGCAGTTGGTGGCGGAGATCGATGCGACGGCTCCGAACAAGAGTAAAGTGAGTGCGGAACATATCGTTGCTCAAGACCCGCTCCACCGGCCTGAGCGGAGCAAACACACTCCGCGTCCCAAAGCTCACGCTTCGATCACGGCTCTTCGGATCGAAGCCGTCCGTCGATATCGAGCTTTTCTCGAGGCGTTCCGCCACGCCTCACGTCTATGGCTCGCCGGCAGTTTCGACGCGATTTTTCCCAAGCATTGCTTCCGGCCTCCTACTTGGAGTGTGCCATCCAAAATCGTGTGAGATGTTTTAGGGGGGATGTTCTAGGGGGGAGTCGTGGCTTTTCGCCAGGCTTCGAGGATGCCTTCGCGGGTGACGATGCCCATCGGCTTCTTCTCGTCGTCCAGGACCAAAGCCTCCGACACGCCCGCGTCTGACATCCTCTGGACGGCCGTGCCCAGGTCGTCGTCGGCCAGCAGCAATTCCGCGGTCTTCGTGAAGCTCCGCGCCGTCGCGGTGCGGTCGACGCCCGGGTCGAGCAGCGCCCGCCGCACCTCGCGCACCGAGAGCACGCCCACCACGCCCGCCGCATCGACCACCGGAAAGGCCGCGTGAGGAGTCGCCCCCAACGTCGAGAAGAGCTCCGCGAATGGCAGGCTCGCCTGCAGCGGCGCGATCTTGTCCACCGCCTGCGCCACCGACAGATCCTTCAATGACGCCTCGGTGTTGCCGAAGCGCACCCCGCGGCGGCGCGCGCCCAATTGATAGATGGAAGCCCCGAGCACGCCGTGCACCAGCGCGACCGCGGTCCCGCAGGCGACCAGCAAAGG
>DATBAA010000664.1:0-7435 GCA_036271755.1 Myxococcales bacterium
GACTTCTTGCCGCGGTTCAGCGCCGCGAACATGCCCGGCGAGAGCTGTCGCATGTAGTCGCCCAGGTCGGGATCCTCGACCTTGACGACGCTCGCGCCCAGATCGGACAGCTGCAGCGTCGCCCACGGGCCCGGCAGGAGGCGCGTCAGGTCGAGGACGCGAACCCCCTCTAAAGGACCGGTCAGCCGATCACCTTTTGCAGCTTCATGGCCAGACCCATGTCGCCCTTGATCTTCAGCTTGCCGCTCATGAAGGCCATCTGCGGGTTGGTCTTGCCGCTGACGATGTTCATGAAGTCGCTGGCCGAGCAGGTGACGGTGCACTTGGCCGCGCCGCCCGAGCCGGCAGAGACCACGCCGGGCTCCTTGGTGAGGTCGACCGTCCAGACGCCGCCGTTGTCGCCGGTGATGTTGAACTCGTAGATGGAGTTCACCGCCTTCGACGTCTCGGGCTTGTCCTTCAGCTTCTGCGCGATCTTCTCTTCGAAGAAGGACTTGGGCGTGGCGTCGGCCATCAGAGCTCCAGGGCAAACTGAATGACCATTCATTCAGGCGGGCGCGGAATCTAGCGACGGGCTTCCAGGGTGTCAATCAAGGTTGCGAGGAATGTCCGCAGCTGGGCTGGCCGCTCGGCTGCGTCGGCCACGAAGGGGGTCGGCCCCAGGACGCGGGCCCCCGTCAGCTCCGCGACCCAGCGCGGGTTGGACAAGACGCTGGGATCGTCCGCGGCGGCGACGCGGTTCAAGACGATGGCCGCGAGAGTAAGGCCACGGCTCGCCAAAGCCGTCGCGCTCAGCGCGCAGTGGTTCAGGGTCCCCAGGCCGGCGCGCCCCACCAGGATCACCGGCAGCCCCAGCCGCTGGGCGAAGTCGAGGTTGGTGAGCACCCTGCCGCCGTCGCGCGCCAGTGGGACGATGAGCCCGCCGGCGGCTTCGACCACGATCAGATCGGCCTGTCGAGCGACCGCCTCGAGATGCCCTACATCTATATGGCGGCCCTCCGCCTCGGCGGCCACCAGCGGCGCTGCCGGCAAGCGGAAGCGATAAGGGCAGATGAGATCGAGCGGCAGCGAAGTTCCGCAGGCCTGCTGCAACGCCAGCGCGTCCTCGGGGTGATCGGGCGCGCAGCCCGTCTCCACCGGCTTGAGCGGCCGCGGCGCTTGGCCGCGCTGCAAAAGTAGCGAGCAGAGCGCGCGCGAAACCTCCGTCTTGCCAACGCCGGTGTCGGTTCCCGCTATGAAGAATCCTCGCATTTCAAGCAGCTTATAGACGTAGAACGGCGAGGTTGTCAGACCCCCGTGTCAGGATGATGGCGTGATGATTGTTGGAAATCGCGAATCGTGCCGACTGTCACGGCGTCTGAAACACGACTTGGCGTGGTACGTCAGGCCAAATCACATGGAGCTTCCGCTGACCTCTCTTCGCCTCCCCGCTGGAGCGCGCGCGTGCTAGTTGCTCGAAACCCTATGACTCGCAAATTGCTTGCTTTAGCAACCTTCGCGCTGATGGCTTCGCCCGGGGCCGCGCTCGCCGTGCAGCCGCTGGACGCTTTTCTCCAGGGCGCACAGAAGGCCAACGTCGACGCGCTCGAGGCGCAGGCCGTGGTCCTCCAACAGCAGGCCAACAAGGACCTGTCGCTGGGGCGCGTGCTGCCCGGCGTCCAGGCCCGGGGCACCTACACGCGCAACCAGTACGACGTGAGCTTTCCCAGTCCGGAGACGAACCCGGACGGTTCCCCCAAGCTCGGCCCCGACGGCAAGCAGATCATCGACAACATCACCGTCTCGCCCATTTCGCAGTTCGACATCACGGCGACGTTGACCGTGCCGCTCATCGATCTCGCCGGCTTCCAGCGCGTGGCGGCCGCCAAGACCGCCATCTCCTCCGCCGACAAGTCGCTGCAGAACACGCGGCTCTTGGTCGAAGGCACGGTGGCGCAGGGCTACTACCAGTTGGTGGCCAACCTGGCGCTCGTCACCTCGGCGCAGAAGGCGCTGGACGTCTCGCGCGAGAGCCTGCGGCTGGCGGTCGCGCGCGAAGAGGCCGGCACCGGTCCCCAGCTGGACGTGGACCGCGCCCGGGCCGACGTCGAGTCACAGACGCAGCAGGTGGCGTCGGCGCAGTTGCAAGTGGTGCTGTCGGCGAGGGCGCTGGAGACGGCCTCCGGTATCGCGCCCGAAACCACGCCTCTGGCCGGCTTCAACACCACGCTCGACGAGGAGCAGCCGCTCAACACCTTCCAGGCGAACATCGAGAACCTGCCTTCGCTGCTGGCGGCCAAGGAGACCACGCGCTCCAACGAGCAGCTCTACGACGCGCAGAAGCTGGCGTTCCTGCCCACGCTCAACGCCACCTTCAGCGATCACGGCACCAGCGTCGTGGGCCTTACCGCTACGCACGCCTTCCAGTGGCAGCTCATCGTCGCGCTCAACTGGCAGCTCGACTTCACCACCTTCGCCAACCTGCACTTGCAGGACGCGACCACGCAGGTCGCGCGGGTGCGCGAGCAGCGGGCGCGGCTGGCGGCCGGAGACAACATCCACCGGGAGTGGGCCACCGTTCAGGCGGGCATCGTCCGCAGCAAGTCGGCAAGGGCGGGGCAGGAAGCAGCGGCCCACGCGGCGTCGCAGGCGCACGATCGCTACGAGGCAGGCACCATCACGCAGCTCGATCTGCTACAGGCACAGCGGGACGCGTTCACCGCCGACGTAACGCGCATCCAGGCCGACGCGGATCTGGTCAACGCTCGCGCCCAGCTGAAGCTGGCGTCGGGCACTTCGCTGCTGGCGACTTCGCAGGGCGCGCAAGCGCACCAAGGGGAATGATTTGGAAACGGTAGCCGTCGAAAAGCCGAAGAGAGCAAAAGTCTGGATCATCGCCGTCATCGCCGTGCTGGCGGTCATCGCCTTCCTGGGCGGCACCAAGTTCGGGCAGATCTCGAAGCTGATCGGCTCGCAGAAGACCTTCAAGCTCCCGCCCGAGTCGGTCACCACCGCCAAGGTCGAGAAGACCAGCTGGCTCGCCTCGCGCGAGGCGGTGGGCACGCTGGTGGCCGTGCGCGCGGTGACGGTCGCCAGCGAGATCAGCGGCCAGGTGAAGCAGATCAACTTCGACTCCGGGCAAGAGGTGAAGAAGGGCGACCTTCTGGTCAAGCTCGACACCTCGGTCGAAGAGGCCCAGCTCGCCGCCGCCGAGGCCGACTTCAAGCTGGCCGAGACCACGGCCAAGCGCCAGCAGGCGCTGCGCAAGACCGGCGCCAACACGCCGTCCGACATCGACACGGCCGAGTCGCGCGTCGCCTCGACCACCGCGCAGGCCGCGCAGCTGCGCGCCACCATCGCCAAGAAGACCATTCGCGCACCCTTCGACGGCCGGCTCGCCATCCGCCAGGTGGAGCTCGGACAGGTGCTGAGCCCCGGCACCCTGATCGCCTCGTTGCAGTCGGTGACTCCCATCCACGCCGAGTTCTGGCTGCCGCAGCAGACGCTCGCGGACCTGCACATCAACATGCGCTCCGAGATGACCACCGACGTCTTCCCGGGCAGGAAGTGGACCGGCGTCATCACCGCCATCAACCCCGAAGTCGACGTCTCCACCCGCAACGTCCGCGTCCGCGCCACCTTCCCCAATACCGACGGCACGCTGCGTCCGGGCATGTTCGCAAGCGTAGCGGTGCTCTCCAACGACGAGCGTCCGCAGCTGGTCATTCCGGCCACGGCGGTCATGTACGCGCCCTACGGCGACTCGGTCTTTTCGGTGGAGAAGAAGGAGCAGGACCTGGTCGCGCACCAGAAGTTCGTTCGCCTGGGCGAGCGGCGCGGCGACCTCGTGGCGGTGACCAGCGGCATCGACGCAGGAGAGACCATCGTCAGCAGCGGCGCCTTCAAGCTGCACAACGGCTCTACGCTCGCGGTCCACAACGAACTGGCGCCGGACGCGAAGCTCTCGCCGACGCCGACGGACAAGTGAGGGATTAGATGAAGTTCACAGACCTCTTCATCCGGCGGCCGGTTCTCTCCATCGTCGTCAATCTGCTGATCGTCATCGCCGGCGTGCAGGCGGTGAAGTCGCTCAACGTGCGGCAGTACCCGCGCAGCGAGAACGCGACCATCACCGTCGTCACCGCCTACGTCGGCGCCAACGCGGCGCTCGTCCGCGGCTTCCTCACCACGCCGCTCGAGCGCGCCATCGCAGCGGCAGACGGCATCGACTACCTGGAGTCGTCGAGCGCGCAGAACGTCTCCACCATCACCGCCCACATCCGCCTCAACCACGACTCCAACAAGGCGCTCTCGGAGATCGCCTCCAAGGTGGACTCGGTCCGCGGCGACTTGCCGCCCGGCGCGGAAGTTCCGGTGCTCACCATCGCCTCGGCGGACAGCCAGTTCGCTTCTGCCTATTTGAGCTTCTCCTCGGAGTTTCTCAAGCAGAACGAGATCACCGACTACCTGACGCGCGTGGTGCAGCCGCGGCTCACGGCGCTGGAAGGCGTGCAGAAGGCAGACCTGCTCGGCGCGCGCACCTTCGCCATGCGCATCTGGCTCAAGCCCGACCGCATGGCGGCGCTCAACGTCAGCCCCTCGCAGGTGCGGCAGGCGCTCGCCAACAACAACTATCTCGCGGCGGTCGGCCAGACCAAGGGCCAGCTGGTGCAGGTCAACCTGACGGCCAACACCGACCTCACCTCGGTGGCAGAGTTCGAACAGCTCGTGGTCCGCCAGAGCAACGGCGCCACGGTGCGACTCAAGGACATCGCCAACGTCCAGCTCGGCGCGGAAGACTACGACACCGAAGTGAACTTCACCGGCCAGACGGCGGTGTTCGTCGGCGTCTGGGCGCTGCCCAACGCCAACTCGCTCGACGTCATCAAGAAGGTCCGCGTCGAGATGGACTCGCTGTCGAAGGAGTTGCCCGAGCAGATCAAGGGCACCATCGCCTACGACGGCACCGCCTACATCAACAGCGCCATCAACGAAGTGGTGCAGACGCTGCTCGAGACGCTGGTCATCGTCGTCATCGTCATCTTCCTCTTCTTGGGCTCGCTGCGGTCTTCGCTGGTGCCGGTGGTGGCCATTCCGGTGTCGCTCATCGGCGGCATCTTTCTCATCCAGGCCTTTGGCTTCACCATTAATCTTTTGACCCTGCTGGCCATCGTCTTGTCGGTCGGCCTCGTGGTGGACGACGCCATCGTCGTAGTGGAGAACGTCGAGCGACATTTGCGAGAAGGCCACTCGCCGCTCGACGCCGCCCTCATGAGCGCGCGAGAGCTGGTCAGCCCCATCATCTCGATGACCATCACGCTGGCCGCGGTCTACGCGCCCATCGCGTTCCAAGGCGGACTCACCGGCTCGCTCTTCCGCGAGTTCGCGCTGACGCTCGCCGGCTGCGTGACCATCTCCGGCGTCGTCGCGCTGACCTTGTCCCCGATGATGTCGGCGTACCTGCTGCGCGGCGGCGACGAAGAGAAGGGCCTGGCCGGCTTCATCAACCGCACCTTCGACCGGTTCCGCGCCGCCTACGGCCGCGCGCTCGACCGGCTCCTGCTGGTGCGCGGACCCATCTACTTTGCCTGGGTGGTGGTCGCGCTGCTCGCCTTCGTGATGTTCTCCCAGTCGTCGAAGGAGCTGGCGCCGGCGGAAGATCAGGGCGTCGTCTTCGGCATCGTCAACACTCCCTCCAACTCCACGCTGGAGCAGGTGACGCAGTCGACCCGGCAGCTGAACAAGGAGATGCAGAGCATCCCCGAGACGCAGTTCACCTTCCAGATCACCAACCCCACGGGCGGCTTCTTCGGCGACGGTCTCAAGCCGTGGGACGAGCGCAAGCGCAGCGCCGGTCAGGTGCTGACCGAGCTCACGCCCAAGGTCGCCGCGGTGCCCGGCGTCCAGACGCTGGCGGTGCTGCCGCCCGCGCTGCCCGGCGGCGGAACCTTCCCCATCGAGATCGTCATCGCCTCCACCGCCGAGCCGACCGAGATCCTCCGCTTCGCCCAGCAGATCTCCGAGGCGGCCGGCAAGAGCGGCAAGTTCTACTTCCCGCCCATCATCGACACCAAGATCGACCAGCCGCAGTCGGAGTTCGTCATCGACCGCGACAAGGTGGCGGAGCTGGGCCTCAACCTGACGCAGGTCGGTCAGGACCTGGGCTCGGCCATCGGCGGCAACTACGTCAACCGCTTCAGCATCGCGGGCCGCAGCTACAAGGTCATTCCGCAGCTTTTGCGCACCGAGCGCTTGAACCCCGAGCAGCTGCAGGACGTCTACGTCACCGGCCCGGACAACAAGCTCGTGGCCTTGAGCACCATCGCCACCATCAAGGACTCGGTGACGCCCCGCGCGCTCAACCGCTTCCAGCAGCTGAACGCGGTGAAGCTCAGCGGAGTGGCCGGTATTCCGCTGGACGATGCGCTGAAGCTGCTCGAGGCCGAGGGCGCGAAGATCCTGCCCAACGGCTACGTGATCGACTACACGGGCGAGTCGCGCCAGCTGCGCACGGAAGGCGACAAGTTCCTGCCCGCGTTCGGCCTCGCGGTCATCCTCATCTTCCTGGTGCTGGCGGCGCAGTTCAACAGCTTCCGCGACCCGTTCGTCATCCTCGCCGGCTCGGTGCCGCTGGGCATGTTCGGCGCGCTGATCATGACGTTCTTGAAGATGCCCAACCCCAACATGAAGTTCTTCACCGACGGGTGGACGACGACGCTCAACGTCTACTCACAAGTGGGGCTCGTGACGCTCGTGGGTCTGGTATCGAAGAACGGCATTCTCATCGTGGAGTTCGCGAACTCGCTCCAGGAATCGGGGCACTCGAAGATCGACGCCATCAAGCTGGCGGCGACCACCCGCTTGCGGCCCGTGATGATGACCAGCGTCGCCACCGTCTGCGGACACTTCCCGCTGACGCTGGTGACCGGACCGGGCGCCGCCGCGCGCAACAGCATCGGCCTCGTGCTGGTGGCCGGCATGGCCATCGGAACGGCGTTCACGCTCTTCTTCCTGCCGGCCATCTACATCCTGCTCGCCAAGGATCACCATTTGGCGAAGGAGACGGCACCGGACACGGAGCCCGCCCCGACGGTCGCGCTGAGCTAAGCTGCGCCGCTAGCCGGGCGGCCAGGTCATCTGGCGCCCGGCGAGCACGTGCAAGTGGACATGGAAGACGGTCTGCTGCGCGTCCGGACCGGTGTTGATGACCGTCCGGTAGCCCGTCTTGTCGAAGCCGTTCGAGCGCGCGAGCTGCCCGGCCATTCCGTAGAGCTGGCCCATGATCATCGGGTCGCGCACGTCGTTCAAAGACGCGATGTGCAGCTTGGGAATGACCAGCGCGTGGAACGGCGCCTGCGGGTTCAAGTCCGGGAAGGCCACCACGTGGTCGTCCTCGCCCAGCTTCTTCACCGGAATGGTACCCGCCGCGATCTTGCAGAAGATGCAGTCGTCCATG
>DATBAA010000665.1:0-2935 GCA_036271755.1 Myxococcales bacterium
TCGCGCACGTCGCGGGCGTCCAAGAGCGCGCCGGGCTGCAGATCGACGAGCGCCCGCACCGAGGTGGGGTCCGCCCCTTCGAAGACGATCTCGGCGATGCGCGGCGGCGTCTCTACCGGAGCAGCCGTTGGAGGCCCGACGGGAAGCTCCTGGGCTTTCGCAAGCACGATCGCCGCGGTCATCAGCAGCGACGCGGCGAAGTGCACCTATTCCCCCTCCCACCTGAAGTGGAGGTCCACGCCGAAGTCGGTGTCCACGCCGGTGTAGATATGCTCGTTGTCGAGCTGCAGCCGGGTGGAGAGCGAGTCGGACAGTTGGTAACCGAGGACTCCTCGATACCTGCGCGTGGTCAAACCTTCCAGCACTTTCAGATCGAGCTTGTCGGTGATGAGGTGCGAGGAGAACCGCGCCATCGGCTCCAGCCGGTTGGTCGCCACCGAGAAGTCGCTGGCGAAGTCGATGTTGACGTCGCGCAAGATGGCGTTCTTGGGAATGAACCGGCGCACCTCTTCGGAGAAGCCGGTGACCTTGTTGAGCGCCTCCACCCCGATAGCGAGGCCCGCGTCGTTGGCCGAGAACGAGGCCGCCTGCAGGTTGCGCGAGACGAACCCGTAGGTGAGCAGGAAGCCCAGGTCCGCCTCGGCCAGCGCCGGGTCCGAGCCCAGGACCAGGTGGGGCTCCGCGGGCGTCCCGAAGCCGTGCAAACGGACTTTGTACTCTTTCACCGTCGCGGTGGCCTGGAAGTCGAAGCTGGGCCGGATGCGCTGCCGGTCGCTGAAGTTGAGCACGCCCTGCTCGATGACGAACTCGTTGCCGCGGAAGGCAGCCGTGCCGTGGACGGTGTTGATCGACCCGAGCAGACCCAGCGAGCGCGAGGTGCCGGTGACCTTCAAGTCGCCCTTCAGGTCGGTGCGCGCCAGGTTGTTCTCCACCCGCACGCCGCGCGAGAGGTGGACGTCGAGGTCGAAGTGCAGCAGGAGCGCGCTCTTGGTCAGGACCTTGGGGGCGGGCGGCCGGCGCGAGAAGTCGAGCAGCGACCGCTCCAGATCGATGTCCTCGACGTACTTCATGTGCGAGACGATGAGCGACCCGCCCAGCGTCGGCTCCAGCGGCGGACCGCCCAGCGTCAGATCGCCGTCGAAGGTGCCCGCCAGGTCGTCGCGCAGCTTGATGTTCACGTCGCTGACGTGGGCGACGAAGTCCACCTTGGAGGGCACGAGCTTCGTCATCTCCATGCCGCCCGACAGCCGCGCCTCGCCGTTGTTGAGCTTGCCCGCCAGCGTGTCGATGACCAGCGCGTCCTGCGAGAAGCTGATGCTGCCGTTCAGGTTGCGCGCCTGCACCGGCACGTCGCGCAGCGAGCACGACGCGTCTTCCAGGCGCAGGTTGCCCAGCACCGTGGGCGCCTTGACCGTGCCGCCCACCGTCGCCTGAACGAGATAGGTGCCCGAGGCATGCTCCACGTCCGGCAGCAGCGAGGGCAAGAGCCTGCCGTCGATGCTGGCCGCGAGCCGCAGGTCGAGCTTGCCGTCCGTGCCGCGGCCGCCCGCGAGCTGCGCCGTGGTGTAGGGAGCCCGCACCGCCAGCCGGCTGGTGCGCAGGCCCGCGGGCCCGAAGTCGATGGCGGCCGGCCCGTCGTTCTCGAACTGCATCTCGTTGCGGTCGATCTTGAGCTGCGTCAGCGTGATGGTGCCAGAGCTCTCGCGCCACTTGAGCAGCGAGCCGTGGACGGCGACCTCGGCGGTGAGCGACCCGCTCTGCACCTCTGCCTCCGGGTAGAAGATCTCCAGGTACTTCTGCAGCTCGGGCACGCGCACGGTGCCGGTGGTGGTGTAGGGGAAGGTTCCCGAAAGCTGGCTCTCGCCCTGCAGCTGGTGGGTGCCGACGATGCCGTGCCACTTCATCGACTCGCCGTCGACGGTGAGCACGAAGTCGCCGTTGCCCAGCGCCGCCCGGCCCGCCATGCCGCCCTGGAACTTCACCGAGGAGTTGATCAGCTGGTGCGAGGAGGTGCCGCCGATGTGCGCGGTGGCCGTCATCGGCCCGGTCAGCTTCGCAGGCCGCCCCAGATCCAGGTCGGCCAGATCGAAGTTTTCGGTGTGCGACTCCATGTCGAGCTTCCAGTTCGGGCCGAAGCTCCCCGCCAGCTGCAGGCTGGCCGCGCCGTGCTCGAGCTTCATCTGCTCGATGGCCAGCCGCGGCTCCCGCCCGTGCAGCACGATCCGCGCGTTGCCCTTCGCGAACCGCTCGCCCCAGAGGTTGACGCCGTCCAGGGCGACCGTCAGCGTCCCGTCGGGCCCGCGCACCGGACCCTTGGCGTCGAGCGTGCCGGTCAGGTGGCCGTCCACGTCCTCCTGGTAGTTGACGCTGCTCAGCACCGGCACCAGCCCCACGCCCAGGTCGATCAGGTCGTGGATGGAGTCGTCGGGGAGGTCCAGGTGCGCCTCCATGGGAATGTCGTCCTTGCTCAGGTCGAGCGCGATGCGGCCGCGGTAGAGGCTCTTGTCCTTGCGGCCCTCGATGCTGTCGAGCGTGAGGTGCAGGGTGCGCGTCTCGAAGCTTAACTGCGTCGACACCTCGCCCAGCTTCAGGTCGAGCAGGTTGGCGTTGGTGGCCTTGGCCGAGCCGCCGATCAAGAGCGCGCGATAGGGGCCGTTGACGTGCGCGTCGAAGGCCAGCTTGCCCCGCGCCGGCAGCGAGGCGATGTGGTCCTTGAAGTCGCCCAGCGAGAACGTCTCCGCGTGCGCCAGGAGCTGCATGCCCTTCTGGATGTCGGTGAAGAAGGTGCTCTCCACCGCGAGGTGCGAGCCGCCCACGTCCAGCGCGGCCTTGCGCAGATCGACGCGGTCCTTGGTGACGTTGACCGCGGTGGCGATGTGGCCGCGCGCGAACTCGAACATGCGCTGCGCCTTGTTGCGCTTCTCGTACGAGCGGT
>DATBAA010000666.1:0-5626 GCA_036271755.1 Myxococcales bacterium
CCGGTTGAGGCCGAAGTGGTGCGTCGAATCGTCGAAGCCGAAGAAGTCGGTGGTGACGATGGTGTCGTTGGACGAGGACCAGATCTTCGGCGTCCTGCGGCCGCCCTCGATGCGCGAGGCGTTGACGCGCGTCAGCTCGGGCGTGATGGCCGCCAGCGTTCCCTCGGGGAGCTTCGAGGTCTTGTAGACCGCGTCGCGCCACGGCTGCGCCTTGAATTGCGTGGTGCAGTCGAAGCGGGTCTGCGCCGCGATGACGACGTCTCCCAACGCGACCTGCGCGCCGATGCCGCCGCCGGTGCCGGTGGTGATGAACACCTCGGGCTCGACCGCCCGGGCGATCTCGGTCATCAGCTTCTTCACCGGCGTTCGCGGGCCGTCGTAGTCCAGGTGCAAACCCGACTTGAAGAGCAGCACCTTGGCGTTGCCGATGCGCAGCGGAAAGTAGAGGCCCAGGCTGTGGTAGTAGCGCTCCATGCTGGCGGCCTTGCTCCTGAACGGGGCGACGTTGCCGGTGACGAGCGGAACATAGGATTCGACGTCATGCCGGTACTGGTACCAGCGCGCCGGCAGATAGTCGGGCGTGAAGAGGGCCGCCAGCGCCGCCGCCTCCGCGGCCGTCCAGGTGACGATGACGGCGTCGTAGCCGCGAAAGCGCGAGAGTGAGTCTGTCTCCGCCGGAGGCTTCTCCAGCGGCGCCGCGGTGGGAGCGGCGCCGTCGGGCCAGGGCACCGCCGAAGGCAGCCTGCCCGTGACGCTGCGCTTCGCCGCCTCCAGGCTGGCGAATCTCGCCTGGGGAAATTCTGGATCGTAGTTGAGGCGCAGGTCCTCGACGTCGATGTTGCGGTAGCTGCTACTGCTCCGCCCTGTCACAGTTGTCCTGAGTGCGAGAGTCATGCATCCCCCTGTGTGGAATTGCCTGATCGCCTCTACGCAAAAGGGGGGCCACCTTCGAACGCAGGCAAGGTAGAAGCCTTGGCAATGCAAGCGCGCGCGGTGACCGGAACCTTGGCCGCCATTTTTTATATCTTCCTCTGGGCCTCGGCCTTCGTGCCCAGCCGGATGGTCTCCACCTCGGCGCCGCCGCTCTGGGTCCTGGCGGTGCGCTTCACCATCGCCGGAGCCGCGCTGCTCGCCGGCGCCCTGGCGGCACGCATCGCCCTGCCCAAGACGGGCAAGCAGTGGGCCTGGCTCGCCGCGCTGGGCTTTACCGGCAACACCATGTACCTGGGCTTCACTTACCTTGCGCTGCGGCATCTCTCGTCGGGCATGGGCGCCATCATCGCCAGCACCAACCCGCTCCTGCTCGCGTTGGCCGCCCCCAAACTGCTGGGCGAACCGCTCACCAAACGAAAGCTGACCGGCATGGTGCTGGGCGTCTCGGGCGTCATCATCGCCATGTACACGCGCGCGGGCAGCCAGGCCGCGCGGCCCGGCGACGTGCTCCTGGCGGTGGGCGGCGTCATTGGCTCGGTGGCTTCGACGCTCGTCTACAAGCGCATGCAGGACCGGCCGCATCCGCTGATGGTCAACGCGGTGCAGCTCTTCGCGGCGGGCCTCTTCTGCGTGCCCGCGGCGCTGCTGGTGCACGGCGCGCCCGCCGTCCGCTTCACCACCACCGTCGTCGTTGCGCTGACTTACTTGATCCTGGTGATGAGCATCGGCGCCTCGCTGCTCTGGTTCTGGCTGTTGCGCCACGGAGACGCCAGCCGGGTGAGCGCCTGGTACTTTTTGACGCCCGTTTTTGGTCTGCTTTTGGGCTCACTCATCTTGAACGAGCATCTGCGGCCGCTCGACGCGCTGGGTCTGTTCGTCATTGCCGTGGGGCTCTTGCTGGTGACTCGCGATCCCGCTAATTTGAAGTGAGCAGGAGGGGCGGTCCATGACATCTCGGATTCAATTCGCTTTGTGCATTATCGCGAGCTCGCTCGCGTGCTCGAGCGCGGGGAAGTGGGTGCAGCCGTTGCAGGACGAGAAGCGGCCGCTCGTGCATTACCTCACCTTTACCGGAATGAATGCCACGGGCTTCACCGCTCCCGACGGAACCTCCTGCCAGGCGCACGCGCTCAACCCGCAGGGCCACGGGATGCTGGGCTGGGAGGCCAAGGACAAGTCCGACCCCGCCTGCAGCCACGACACCAACTACGAGGGCGTGAGCGTGGCGGCGCTGGAGATGCATTGGCGCGGCAAGATTCCCCGCGACGGCAGCTACGAGCTCAATACCTTTGGATATACGGTGCACACCACGGGCGAGGTGGTCGTCCGCGGCTCGTGGAACCTGGACACCTGGGCGGTCACCAATCTCACCATCGAGATGAAGTCGGACCACTGCTCCATGGAGTGGTCCACGCCGGTGGCGGCGGCCACCGCGCGCGGGCCGTGGATGCGCAAGACTCCTTTCTATGGCTACCAGGAGATTCCACCTTTGCAGATGGACGACTGCAAGGCGGGAGACCTCCTGGAAGTCACGGCGCGGCTGGCAGCCGACGTGAACCGGGGGCGCGTCGACGTGGACTCCTTCGGCTTTCTCACCGGCTCGGCCTCCGACGCCAAGGAATTGGTCGCGCTCATTCCCAAGAGCGAGCGCTTGCCTCCCCAGCACAAAGAGGCCACGGCCTGCGCCTCGTGGACGGGCGCGTTCTGCGCCACGTCCTATGAAAAGCACTATTCAATTACACGTTGAACGGAATTGTCATTCAAATTGAAGCCGCACCGCGCCTTTCGTCTCCTGTAGGGAAGGATTAGGTTCCGGCCGCACTCTGAACCAAGGAGCCTTCCCCATGGCTAAAAAACTGGCTGCATTCGCGCTGTGCTTCGGTCTTACCCTCCACTTCTCCGCCTCGGCGGACGATACGTTGGTGAAGTTCAAAGGCGGCATCGGAGTCATTCCCGTCTCGGCCGGAGTCGGCGCCGCGGCCACCGCCGAAGTGGTCAACCGCAACATCGTCCGGGGTGTGCAGCCGCCCGGGCAGATCTGGCGCATCGGCGATCTGCAGGCGACCGTTCGCAACGACGGGCGCATCTCGGTGCGCGGCAAGGGCCTCTTGCTCGCGGGCGGCAATGCCATTGGCGGCAACGCAGGCCAGAGCGTGTTCGCGACCTTGATCTGCGAGGCGACCGCGCCCTTCACGCTGCGCAGCACTTCGGCCACCGGCGTCGCCCTCCAGCCCAACGGCGACTTCCAGATCGACGACGTGCTGACCCCCGCGCCGTCGGGCTGCGCGAGCCCCGTGCTGCTCATCCGCAACCTGGGCGGCGCCTGGTTCGCCGCCGGCCTGGAAGACCTGGGCGACTGACGTCGCGCACGTGCTCGTCCCCGTTTTCATGGAGGAATTGGGACGTGGACGAGCTCCGTGCAACACGGTTCGACACAAAAGCTTCACCCATTCGTAAAGGCCTCAGTCGTCAGAGCATGACAGGAGGCTACGCCATGAACGTCGACCAGATTCGCAGGGCGCAGGACCGGCTGGACCAGACGCAGGACGAGCTGCAGCGGTGGGAGTCGCGGCTGCTCGAGCTGGATGAGCTCTCTCTCGAGGCTCCCGAGCGGACGCTGCAGCGCGAGCAGAGGGCCGCAGAGGCTGGGCTGCGCACGGCCGAGGCCGCCGTGCGCGATGCCAAGCGGTCGCTGCTGCACCTGCGCATGATGCGCCCGCACCGCAGCGACGGCCGGCACGCAGCCTGAGCGCGGCTACTTCTTGAGCAGCGCCTCGAACTGATTGGCGATCAAGTGATAGACGTGCGCGCGCTGCCCGGGCAGCGCGAGGCCATGCTTGCCGCCCGGATAGGTCATCAGCTGGAACTGGATGCCCGCCTTCTGCAGCGCGGCCATCAGCTTGGTGGAGTTGACGAAGAGCACGTTGTCGTCGGCCATGCCGTGGACGATGTAGATGGGCGCGGTCAGGCCCGACAGCCAGGCGAAGGGCGCGCTCTTCTCGTAGCCGGCCTCGTTGTCCACCGGCCGCTGCAGATATCGCTCGGTATAGAAGGTGTCGTAGAGCTTCCAGTCGGTCACCGGCGCAACCGCCACACCCCCGGCGAGCTCTTTCGAGGCCTTGGCCAACAGCATGGTGGTCATGAAGCCGCCATAGCTCCAGCCGAAGACGCCGATGTGCTTTCCGTCCACCCAAGGCTGTGATTTGAGCCATTGAACGCCCGCCAGCTGATCGGCCACTTCGGCGACGCCGAGGGTGCGGTAGATGACGTCGGAGAACCGCCGGCCGCGCCGGGCCATGCCGCGGTTGTCGAGGGTGAAGACGACGAAGCCTTGCTGGGCCATGTACTGCGCGAAGAAGTCACCCCAGCTGCGGGTCACCGTCTGCGCGCCCGGACCACCATAGTAGGTGTCGAAGACCGGGTAGCGCTTCTTGGGGTCGAACCCCGCCGGCTTGAGCACGCGATAGTAGAGGTCCTGGCCGTCCTCCGACTTGATGGTGCCGAACTCCGGCTTGATCAGCGTGTCGCGGTAGGGCCAGAACGGATGGTGCTCGTCCAGCTTGTTCTCCTCGATCCAGGAGAGAAAGCCGCCGTCGCTGCTGCTGCGGATGGAGACCTGCGGCGGCGTCGCCGGATTGGAAAAGACGTCCACGTAGAAGCCGGCGTCCTTGGCGAACTCTGCGCCGTGCTGGCCGTCGCCCTGGCTGACGCGGCGGGGTGAGCCCGTGGTGCTGCCGTCGAGCTTCAAGGCATAGATCTGACGATCGGGGACGAAGTCACGGTTGGAGCTGACGAACACCTCGCCCTTCTTCTGGTCGATGGCCAGAAGGCCGTCCAGCTCCCAATCGCCCGCGCTGATGGCATGCTCGAGCTCGCCGTCCAGGCCGTACAGGTAAAGATGATGATGGCCGGTGCGCTCGCTGCCCCAGACGAAGCTCTTGCCGTCGTCGAGGAAGCGCAGATCGTCCAGCACGTTGATCCAGGTCTTGCTCGTCTCGGTGATGAGCGTGCGCTGCGCAAGCGTGGCCACGTCGACGATCTTCAAGTCGAGCTGGTGCTGACTGCGCGGCATGATTTGATAAGTGAGTTGGGTACTGTCGGGAACCCAATCCACCCGCACCACGTAGATGTCCTTCTCCTTGCCCAGATCGACGAAGCGCGCGGCGCCGCCGGTGGGCGCCACCAGGCCTAGCTGCACCTCCACGTTGGGGTCGCCCGCGGCCGGATAGCGCTGCTCGATGACCTCGGTGCGGTCGGGATACACCTCGGTGCGTTTGACGATGGGCACGCTCTTCTCGTCGTAGCGTTCGAAGGCGATGAGCGAATCATCCGCCGCCCACCAGTAGCCGGTGAAGCGGCGCATCTCCTCCTGGGCGACGAACTCTGCTTCGCCGTTGTGGACCGTGCCCTTGCCGTCGTGGGTGAGCGCCAGAGCCGAGCCTTTGCGCAGGTCGATGACCCACAAGTTCTGCTCGCGCACGTACGAGACGTAGTTGCCCTTGGGCGAGATCTTCGGGTCGATGACCGCGCCGCCTGTCTGCAGCTCGCGCTGAGCGCCGCTGGCGAGATCGTACAGGTAGAGCTTGCCGCCGATGGGAAAGAGCAGCTGCTTGCCGTCGGGCGACCACTGGTAGCCGACGATGCCCTTGAGGCCGGCCGTGCGCGCGCGCTCGCGCCGGGCCTTCTCCTCGTC